>JANXQE010000309.1 GCA_025356925.1 Limisphaerales bacterium
GTGTAACCGCTGCGGAGTGGGTCATGTCGATACATCGGCCAATCGTCCGGAGACGGATTGGCGGCCACCGCTTCCCCGTAGGCGGGGCCTGGCTGAAGCCTGGCCGAATCCGGGTCGGTTGGTGGATAATTTGTGTCCGTCGATGCTGGGGCCAGAGCGCAAAGGCCGGTCAGCTTGGCCTCGAATTGGCAGGCACAGTCGTTCGGAGTTGTGTAGAGGAGCCCGTTGCAAGGGATCAAACCATAGAGACAAGCGCCCCGCACCCAGTCATCCTGCACCCCCGGACCTCCGTTCTGGCTGTCGATGAATTCCAGGCAGGCTCGCGAGGTAATAAAATAGCGGGTTGTGGCTTTGCTCCGATAGCAACGTTCGTGAATCCACGTAATGTCCAGGTGCGGATCAACCGTCTTTACCACCGCGCCCGTCCGCCGATCGTAGCCAGTGCAAATCGGGTTATTCGAGCCGGCAGCCGTGGACCACACCAAATCGTTCAGGACAAACAGGTCGTTTGGCGAGTGCTCGTGAGAATTTTTGCCGTGCGTCCAATTGGTTAAGACCAGTCCGCTGGTGGAATCGACCGACCACACGAAACCGTTTTGATTCTGGCTCTGATCGGTGCCGGAACCGGCCGGCCCGCCGGTCATCAGCACCGTGTCCTGGTACAGGATCATCGACAAGCCATTAGCGGTGAACGTGGGATCGAGAACCGGGACGCTCGTCGAAGATTGCCACAGCCGGTGCCCGTCGTTGCGGTCCAACTTGACGATGTTGGTGCCGTCATGAAAAACGACCCCGCTCGCATCGACTGCAATGCTGGTCGGGTAAACATAGGACGTATTGGTCCACAGGAGCTGTCCAGTCGCGGCGTTGAGTGCGGTGAGGACTCGCGGGTGATCCATCCACCAGGTGGACGGCACGACTTTTACTCCACCGGACTGGCCATAGAAATTCTCCCAAACCGGCCACTGCATGGGATTAGGATCCACCAGCACAAACAGGCTCCCGGCTGACCAGTATAGCTCTTGCGCAGCGGCCGTCTGATCGTAGGTGCGGATAGTGGCTCCTGTGGCTGCGTCCAACGCCACCACCGGACCGTAATAGTCCAATGTGACATAGACCACATCGCCGACAGCGACCAGCCGATGCGGTAATTGGGCCGGGCCACTTTTCAAACCGTACATCGAGGGATGCCACGAGGAAATCGGGCGCTTCCACAACAGGGTTCCATTGAAGCCGTCGCGCGCAATCAACGACCACTTGCCCGGCAACAGAATCGATTCACGGGAGCCTTCATCCATCACATGAAATAGCCGGCCGTTCGCACTGACTCCCGCGTTAAAACTGGACATCACATCGTGATGACGATTGAACTTCGGTCCTGCCAGCCATTGGTAACGCTTCGGTGGTCCGACCACCGTATCCTGCGCGACGCAGATTCCGGTGGCATCGTATTCGTAATGAGTCCAATCATCGATGCCTTGCGGGCGAGGTTTGACGATCTGCATCCACGAGCCCCCGTTTTGGATATAGGCTACGCCGAGTGGCGCAAGGACCCGGGTAATCTCATTCGTCGTGATCGAGCCCATGTCCTCCACCACCACAAGGTTCGCAAACCCGTCGATATATGGCAGGTGTGTGCCATCCCATAAATCGGCCGAGACCGGACCGTACAGCCCCAATGATTTAATATACGCGCGCGTGGCTGCCACGTTGGCCGGGCTGCGATCCAGCCCCTGGACGGTGTAACTGCTGTTGGCGTGCAAGGCCGCCGTCAGCCGACCGTCGCCGCACCCGACATGCGCCACAAACCCGCCTTTGACGCCGGTGGCCTGGATAATATCCGCCGACTGCGATTCCGCGGTGCCGAGTTGGAAAATGGCGCGATAGAAAGCATGAAGCGGGGGCGGCGTTGGGAGGCTTGGATCCTGGAAGCTCAACAGGCCGTTGCTCGGAACAACATTCGTCGCGACATCAACCCAATCCACGAGATTCGTTGAGCGTTGGATCACGTAATAGTAACCGGGAAAGCCGGTAAGCGTCGTCTGAAGGTTTCCGCCAGCTTCATCCAGCAACGAAAACCGGTTGTACTCAGAGTTTCCCGGGCTGGTCACCTGCACATAATTGGTGGCGGTCGTGAGCCCGCCTCGGCCGTCACCGATTGTATACGTGAACTGGTCCCCTCCCGTATACGCCGCGTCCGGAAGGTAGATGAGCGTGGCGCCATCGGCATCCAGCCACGCCGTTCCATGCCCGGGAGTCCCAACGCTCATCAACTGAACCAGGTCGTTGTCCGGGTCCGAACACAAGGACAAAAGATCTGCCGCTCGGATGTCCAGGGGAATGCCCGGTGTGGTCTGGATTGTCAGGCTCACGGCGATGGGCGCGCGGTTTACAGACAGGCTCCCGTCGACCGTCAATCGATTCAGACTCCAGTTCAATCCTGCGCTCAGGGGCGGGAGGTTCCATGAATAAAACGCGCCGTTGAAGGTTGGTGCCACAAACAGATTGAATGTCTCTCCCCCAACCAAAGCGTCACCGGTATGCACCAGACTCAGAGTGCTGGCTGGGCCGTAGGTCAAGACGTCGCTTACGGAAACAGTTGTGCTGCTCAACTGGCTGCCGGCCTTCCAGGTTCTGAGGGCGGCCGTGCCCTGCAAGTTCAGGGTGTTTCGAAAGGCCAGGCTTCCTGGCGACGCGCCGGGCGCCAACCATCCACCCGGCGCAATAGTGACGGCACCCGTGATGGAGCCATAGCCACCAAGCGCATTGCCGTTGCCAACGACTAAGCCGCTATTGAGGGCGGAAACGTCCAGCACAGCATTGCTCCCAACAGTCACACTGGTGCTGTTGGTAATCGCGCTGGCTACACCCAACTTCAGCAAACCACCATTGATCAGAGTTGGGCCCGTAAAGGAGCTTGAACAATTCAGCGTCAGTGTTCCGGCTCCGGTCTTGATCAAACCCGCTTGTCCGGCCAGAGCTCCCGGACCGTTGAAGGTATAGTCAGTCGTAGGGTCGTTAACCGTGACCCCACCTGGGGCGACCGTACTCGCCAGACTGACTGGATTGCCAAAAATACCCCGGCTGTCGAACATGACCGTATCCCCATCCTGATACAAAGCCGCCACATTGCCGAGGTGCCAATTAAGGCTAGTGGCATCCCAGTTGCTGTTTTGATCGGCGGTCCAAACCAGAGTGGCCGGGTTGGTCACCACCAGCTTCGCGCCGC
>JANXQE010000421.1 GCA_025356925.1 Limisphaerales bacterium
AGGCTCGTTCCGATGCTGCGGCAGGCGTATGACGGCCAGTACCAGTAGTTGAAGAGACTCCCAACAAGCAAAGGCGCCAAAACCAGGGCTCCAAGACCAAGGGAGGTGAAATGTATCAGAGTGAGACAAAGGGCCAGGCTCAACACGTTGCCGCCTACCATAGGCCAGAGAAAGGTGAACCGATTCGCTGTAAAAATTACCATCGCCCAGAGGTTAAGCTGTGTGTCCAGAAACGAGCCCAATGTCATCAAAGCCAGCCAACCCAGCGGCAGGAGCGTTTTGCCTTTCCCAAGGTGGCTTACGACAAATGGGCCGAACATCAGCAACACCCCCGCCGCAACAAGAAAACTCAGAGATTGCAGCCAGACCCGCGGTCGCAGGATGCTTTGCACCATAACAAAATCCTGCCGCACATAATGTTGTCCGATGACCGGCCATTTGACGATCGTCCAAACGGAAGCCATGCCGGCAATAACGTTGAGAAGTTGAACCGAAAGACCGTATTGGGCATTGGCATTCAAGCCGAGCACGTAAAGGCAGATAGCGGTGTTGGCGTTGGTCGTCAGGTACCCGCTTATGAAAATCAGACTGGTGCGCCAGGCATTTGGCCACAGAAGCCGCAGGTTCTCTCTCACGGCCACTTTCGCCGGCGGCGGATGGCCGGCGAGCAATTGGAGGCAATAACGACGCGCCAGATACCTTTGGAGCAGGCTGCCGAAGAAACCGCCGAGAGGCACGCTCAACAAACCGGCGCCGGCTAGCAACAGCGTGGCACCCAGCACCAGCCGCACAGTCATCGCCATAACGTCAGTGCGCGCCGCAGTGACAACTCTGTTCATGCTCCGCAAATAGACCACCCACCAATTTGAATAAATATCAAAAAGGGCGGCAACTAGAGTGGCCAACCACGCCAGGCGCGTTATGGGTACAGATGAGGTTTCGTGGATGCGCATTTCCACAAGATAGGTTCCCCAAGTGCCGAGGATGAGCAACAAGGCCAGCACCAGAACCCTGTAAAGAGCCCTCGCCGTATACAGTAATTGCCACAGCAAAGCGTAGTTTGGCCCCGCCGAACTTCCCGGCTTGGCAAGCCCATGGGTTTGAACCGTTTCAGCACCGCCCGCGGCGTAACTGATGAACCGGCCAATCGTCGGGCCAAATCCCAAATCCACCAATTGAACCAAAGCCGAAAGGCTCAAGAGCACATAATACATTCCCAAATCAGGGGCGGTAAATTTCCTCAAGACCAGTGGCAACAAGATCAGCCCCGACGCCAGCCGCAACGCGTTGAATAGCCACGACCAGACTACTGCGGAATTACGCAGACGCTTGAAGGGCGCCCTGAACTGTAACAATCTGGCACTGAGTGGCCAGCGTAGCGTCATGCGGCGCGCAGCGTGGTGAGCGGCTGGCGCGTTGTCAAGGGAGGACTCTATTGTCTTGCGCACGGCGGAGTGCGGCAATTTGCGATGTCTCAATCAGCGGCGAAACACCAGGAGGCACTCCACAAAACGCAATTCTCTTTCCGAGCAACGGATGACATTGTAATCTTGGGGTGCTCGAGATGAAATCTGAAGCCATTCCTACCGTGCCCGACGAACTATTGGGCGAAACCCGGTTTGATCGGTTGTTTAAATATTTTACCGCGCTCCGGTTTGCCTTGGAACATGCAGGTTCTATGGTTTCAGCCGCCCGTTTGTACTACCTGGCTAAATTGAAACCAGGCTTGGTTTATCGGGGTTTGACTGCTTTCGCCCCGGGAAGAATCCGCTGTATTCCCTTTCGAGTTGCCGTGGGCAAAACCTGGAATGTTTACGTCAGGGACAATGGCCAAGATGCTCCCATGCTGCTCGAATTCTTCAAGAATGGCCGGCTCGCAGAGATGGAGAAACTGAATTGGAAACCGCGCGTGATTTATGACTTGGGCGCCAACATCGGCATTGCTTCCCTTTCTCTCTCCACATTGAACGCTGACGCGCGTATTTATGGTTTTGAACCACTGCCGGCCAATTTTGAGATTTGCAGGCAGAACTATTCAAGTTTAACCAAGGCCGACGTATTCAACTGTGCCGTGGGTTTCCCCTCCGGCACGATGAGCTTTGAATTTCAGGACAGCGACCTCCGCGGTGGTCGTTTGGCGATGAACGCCTCGCTCCGCTCTTCAGCGTCGCACCAGAGAGTGGAGGTAGAAGTCTGGAGCGTTGCGGATTTGATCGACCGCAAAGGTCTTGAGCCTCCTGATGTTCTCAAGGTGGACGTGGAAGGGGCCGAATTCGATGTTCTGCGCGGGTTGGGAGCTTATGCCAAAGGCGTTAAAGGCCTTCACATCGAAACACATTCTCTGGAACTAAGGGAGAATTGCGTAAGCTGGCTCGAAGCCAATGGCTTCAAGATTATACAGGAGTTTCGTTATCCGGCGAATATGGGGGCTCTTTGGGCTGAGAAGGTGGAATTCTCAAAACGCTCCGATTAACGTGGTGCTTCGTCCGATTGTCGGAGAGCTTGATCTTGCTGAGGCTTTGCCTTAATTTCCTTTCTCTAGTCTAAACAAAAGTGCCGGGCAAACCATTGACGTCACACAATTATCTTACGCAATTTGATGCGTTGCTGGTACTCAAAGGAGCCGTTATCGGTGGGTTGTGAATTGCCAGCGTTCAAGAGATTTCCTTTATGAGATTGTCGGAATATGCCGGTAATGTTTTTTCCCAAACTGGCGAAGATGGGATTCTTTCAAAGATTCTGGAAGTGCTGCCAGTAAAGGACAAATGGTGCGTCGAGTTCGGTGCGTGGGACGGACAAAGCTGCAGCAATACTTGTACGCTAACCGAAAACCAGGGTTACTCCGCCGTGTTGATTGAGGGTGACAAAAAGCGATTCATGGAGCTGAAGGTTCGCGCTGACGAGAATGCTCGGATCACGGCCTTGAATGCGTTTGTCGGATTCAGTCCAGGTAATAATCTTGATACTTTATTGGCAAGCACTCCAATTCCAAAGGATTTCGATCTTCTCTCCATCGACGTTGACGGTAACGACTACCACATTTGGAACGCAGTTCGTTCTTACGATCCCAAAGTGATCTGCATTGAATACAATCCGACAATTCCCACGGAACTTGAATTCGTTCAGCCAGCTGATCCAAAGGTGAATCACGGCGCGAGCCTTTTGTCACTTACTAAGCTGGGGAAAGGCAAGGGTTATCAACTCGTCGCTGTGACCCGGCTAAACGCCATCTTTGTCCGAGAGGAGTATTTTTCACTGTTTCGAATCCCAAATAACGAGCCGCATGTTCTACGTGAAGATCATTCGGACATAACCCACATTTTTTGTGGCTACGATGGCAGGATTTTTATCGCTGGAGCTCAGTCTTTACAGTGGCATGGAATTGACTACGAGTCGAGGCTTCGGCAACTGCCCAAAATCTTTCGCAAGTATCCTGGGAATTTCAGCCGTTTCACTTCCAGACTATTCTGGCTTTATCAGAAATTACGCTAAAATGGGTCAGGCATCCCCCAACTCCTGATATAGAATGCAAAGACCGCAGCTTACTTGGAGCGCGCCGGTAGCCGGCAGCGAATGAGCGTGTGCCAGCCCAAGGCCCGCTCGAGGGCTCGGAAAACTTCTCCGGGCATCGCCTGAAACCAGGGCAAGCGCTCGTACTCATACCGGACATATTTCTCGATAACGTAGGGAAACACGTGGTCCTGGTGAAGATCAAGGATTTCGAAGTCCTTGAGGAGTTC
>JANXQE010000423.1 GCA_025356925.1 Limisphaerales bacterium
TGTACCAATTGACCTGGGACGATTACCTTCATCGGAGCATTGGCGGCACGGATTCCGAGGCCGATCTTGAGCTCGGAATTACGGACCCGGCGAAGGTTCCGAAGATCCTGAAATGCCCTGCGGATCAGATCCAGGTCTCGATTGCCTGGGGGCAGTTCGCGGCGCGGCGATCCTACTCGATGAATTTTGCCGGGATGGCCAATGGCGCGAACCCGACGTTACCCGACGCGAAGTTTGGTGTAGGAGTTTACCTCGCAAACAATAACGGCTCGCACCCTTCCTGGGAGCCGCCCGGTTACAAGTCGAGCGCCGTTCAGGACCATGCCGGTACGATCCTGCTGGCCGAAGTGCCCAACGGCGAAAACATGGCCGGCAACGATTGGCCTTCCTTCTGCGCCGGACCCATCAATTCAAGCGGCAACTTTTCAGGGCTCAGTGCGGACTGCTTCCAGATCGGGTCTTCAACCTACAATTACGGCGCGAGCGAGTACGGCCTTCATGCATTCCGTTTCAATTACCTGTTCCATGACGGTCATATTTCCACCCTGAAGTACACAGATACGATTGGCTCTGGAACCACTAACGCTCCGCGAGGCATGTGGACCATGATTGCCGGCGACTGACCAGAAAATGCGCATGGCAAGCAGGGCTGCAGTTGAAAACCAACAACGGTATCAGTTCACCTGAGGCGTGCAGAAGAAGTTAATTGAGAACTTCACAACCCACGCGCGCCGATAGGATGAGCGAGCAATCAAGGCTCCGTCCTCGAACGCGGCCGGGACCGATGGGAATGAAAGAAAATGGGGCCGGCCAACAGAGTGGCCGACCCTACCCGCAGGATGGTTTCGCGCCTACTGTGTGCGAAGCAAATAAAACTTACCAGCGCCGGTCGGCGTAACCGGGTATGGGCTGGTGGCTACGTTTACCAAAGTATACGGTCCGGTAACCGCGTCCGCCTGGTACAAGACCCCTTTACTCCAGGTCAGTGTGATGCTGGAGCCGTTCCGGGCAGCCACGATCTTTGGCGGTTGGGCAGCCCCGGCGGTGTAGTGTGCCTGGATACGGCTTGCGGACAGCACGCCCGTGTAGACGGCCACTTCGTCGATACGGCCAGCAAAAGGAGCACCATCACCACGATCTCCGAGGTTAAACGTTGACGCAGCATTCTGGGCAATGCCCGTAACCGCATTGGATTTCACCTGGACACCGTTCACATAGATGTAGCCGGTGCCTGACGCGCCGTCGTAGGCGCCCACCAGGTGATACCAGGCATTCGCCTGGGGCACGCCCCCGACACTGCCTGCCGCCCCGTTCCAGCCAGCCAGATAACCGCTCGAATTACCCAGCCTCAGTTGCCAACCGTCAGCTTGTTCAAGGAAGAAGTATCCTGACCGGTTTTGGCTAAGGTCCACCGAGGCCACAGGGACGGCGAAGAGCCCCCCTTCGGTTGCGGCATCCAAATCCGGCCAAACCCAACACTCGACAGTCCAGGAACCGTTGGGGTCCCGACCGCCGTTCAGATCGCTCGAGTAGGGCACGCGGACAAGAGACGATCCATTGCCGGCGAAATCCACGGAGGTATTAGCGTCTCCTCCGATGGCGCCCGTCAACCCAAAGGTCTCGATGCCAGAATAGGTGCCGTTGTTCGTGCCCCAGGAGTCCAATGCGGTCGGTCCGGCCGCTTCGCCCAATCGCCAATAGGCCATCGGATTATCGGCGATTACGGTCGCTGCGTAGCCAGTGGGTGAAGCCACGGAAAGGATTGCTGAGACATTAGTGGTTCCGACCGGATTGCTGACAGCTACCGAATAGATAGCCGATGAGCTTGGCGTCGTATTGGGGATCGTGAGGGTTGGAGAGATTGCTCCCTGGATTGGGACGCCATTAGACCGCCATTGGTAACTCAACGGTAGCGTGCCTTCAGCCGTCACCAGGAACGTCGCCGTTCGGTTGGCTGCGCCGGCAAAGATTGTCACGGCACTTGGAGCGCTCAGGATCACGGGCGGGGTGTTCGTGCCGTAGGCAAACATTGCGTAATGGGCCTGAATGGCGCTGGCGGGCAGGGCGTTTGTGTACAGGGCCACCTCGTCGATCGTTCCACTCCATACCGGACCATTGAAACTGTTGGTATAGCTTCCCGCACTGCCGATCCACGCGGGGGAAGGGGAGGAGATCGCTGAAAAAGCGCCCTGTGTGCCCAGGGAATGGCCGTCCGCATAAGCGGTGATTCCGGTTGACTGGTCGAAGACGAACGCCACGTGAGCGAAACGTCCCACCAGGTTCTTAGGTACTGGCCACGAGAGGGTGGTTGTGCCATCGCCGTATTCGAGCGCGTCGCCCACTTTCGACACGCCGATCAAGGTCGTGAATTGCGGGCTGCTGCGGTCGGCGTCGCCAATCGAGAAAATTGTGGGAAAACTCCAGGCGCTGCCGTTCTGATATTCGCCCAACTCGCTCATATACACGATGGCCTCGAATGTGCCTGCCCCGCCCGGGAAGAAGTAATCGGGGTTGTTGGCCAGCGTGACGTCCCCGATCAGGCCGCTGCGATCCAGCGCGAGGGCGCGCTGCCCGAAGGCGCGATCTGTGCGCCCGTCGTAGCTCGCATTGCCCTCAACCGTGCCGGTGTTCGCGGTGGTTTTTAGATCGTGAAGCACGGCGCCGCTATCGGTATCCACGGGAAAATACGACACCAACCCGGCCTGACCCATCACCAGTCCACGGTAGCCGATGGTGTGATTCGTGTTCTGGGCCACGATGGTGAGCGTGGCATTCGAGCTGAGGCTTTGGCTGCCCGAGAAGGTATTCGTAACCAGGCATCGATAGAGGCTCGCGTTGTCAGACGCCCGAGTGACTAAGGAAAGGGCCAAAGTTGAGCCTGTGGCCCCGGGTATGGCTGAGCTGTTCCGTTGCCACTGGTAGCTGAGGTTCGGGGCGCTGGCGACTTGAACTGAAAACCGGACCGTGCCCCCATCCCAGACGGTAGCATCAGCGGGTTGCGTCACAATCAACGGCCTTGCCGCCGATGCCGAGGGGAACAGGAGGTTGGTGACCGAGAACTGACCGGGGCTGAACGTGAACGCCCGTGCTTCGTCGATCAAGCCACGATACGCTAACTGGTCGCCGCCCGACGCGCCCAAGCGCATGCCGTTTTGACTGCCAGTGCCGGTGGGGGAGTTGGTCGACGGGGTATCGATATTGCTCACGCCGTGGG
>JANXQE010000505.1 GCA_025356925.1 Limisphaerales bacterium
TAACGTTGGCCGGGAAATTTGGAGAGTTTTGCAAATGTCAAAAACCGGCATGCTCTTGTCGGCGTGCAATTTCTTGGCAGTTTGAATCCGAGGATCGTCCAACGACATTAGCGGGCGACCTCCTAGCCCCCAACAGACAAGGGCAACAGGCCAACCGTTGCTATTTGACCAGTCTTTGACTTCCGTGGTCTCGACTTCATGAAGGTGCCGCTCGCCAAACTTTTTGGTGAAGCCAGTGAGGTAAGAATCGTTCGTCCGATAGCGCCTGGCACTGATTCTCCCCTCTTGACGCCCCAAAAACTCCAGCACCGCTTTTCCAATATTTTTGGGTGCAAATCTTTTGCCCGGTCCGTGATCCCGCCAATGGCGGCAGGCGACAAGGATTTCATCCTCGGGGATTAGCTTCAGAGCATCTGCGATGATATTCGCCGCTCGGTCAATGCGGATGCCAGTGGTCTTGAGGACTTCCAGGGCCTGCCGAATGCAAATGCGCTGACCCTCATCCCATTCCAGAACCTCCCGTTTGCCCGCCACCATTGCCTCGGCGATTTCCTTGGCCTTGGTCTTGGCCTCCTCCAAAGTGGCTCGGCTGTGCCGCACTCGTTTGCCAGTCGTGTATTCCGTGATCTGGAACTCGGGATAAGAGGCCCCTTGCTTGCGAGTGGTGACCTTCCGAATGTTTACAGTGACCCCTCGGTGAGCGACTTCAATATTCTTTGCCATGCAAAACAGAACGGAATTTGTTCTGCTTGCGTTGGTTGCTGCCAGGAAACTGCCAGGAAAACCGTCCTGACCTTCAAAAACCCTGATTTCCTGGGGTTTTAATGAAAAAGCCGTTCCGCATCACACGGAACGGCGTTCTTCAGCCAGGCAAGCGCTGGGCTGCCTAGGCCGTAAAGGATTTGCCGCAACCGCAGCTCTGGCGGGCGTTGGGATTGGTGATCTTAAAACCGCCGCCCGTCAAGCTATCACTGAAATCCACGACAGCACCACGCAGGTACTGGGCGCTGAACGGGTCAACGAGAACGCTCACACCATGCATTTCGCCCGAGCAATCATCGGCGCGCTTCTCGTCGAAGGTCATCGAGTACTGCATGCCGGAACAGCCGCCTTGTTCAACATAAACCCGAAAAACCTTACCCGCATTCAGCGGCTTTTGCAGAAGGGACCGAATCTCCTCAGCCGCGCTGTGGGTAATCAGGACTACCGGGTCAATGGCCGTGCTTACATCCATGTTAGATCGTGCCTAAGATTAAGCTGTGGGCCGGTGTGTGTCAAATGCGTGGCTCAGCCCTCAGCCTGCAGAGATTTGATTTTGTCATCGAGGCGCAACGGCGGGAACATTTCCTGGAGCCGCCGATACACCTGGATGGCATGCTGACGCATTTGCAAGAACTCGGCGAGCCGGCCCGTCTCCAGGCCGGCTTTTCGGGTCCAAAACGGATCCGGCTTTTCGCCGTCGCGGAGAAAGCCGTCGTAATAAAAAACGCGTTGATAATGACGCAGCGCCGCGTTGAGGAGTTCGGCCTTGTCGGGATCGCTCTTGGTTTCGCCAAGCTTCTCGAACGCGAAGCCAAGCCCGACCTCGGCGATGCTGCGGGCGGTCGCATCAGCCAACGGTGAATCGATCACTTGCTGGAAATCATTGATGACCTGTTGGAAAGCATTTGTGGCCGAGCTATAATCCTGCGGGATACGGGCGAATTGAAGGAGGCAAATCGCCTTTTGTCCCCAAGCCAGGGCGGAGATCGGATTGGTCGCGTAGTTCTTGCAGATGAGGTCGAAGGTCTTAAAGGCTTCCCGGTAATCGGCCCATTTATTCGTCGAGTCCTGGCTGAGGAACGTGTCGCCGTAGGCGAACAGCGCTTGAGCTCGCAAATCAGGCGGACAGCTCTGATCGTTGAACAAAGCCCGGAAATAATCAGGGGCGTGCTCCCAATCCTGGCGGTCCACGGCCACTCGCCCCGCCATCATGCGCGAAGGGTAGGCGAGCGCCGAGGAGGCCCAATTCTGGTAAACGAACTTATAGTTGCTCTCCGCCTCAAGGTATTTGCCCTGGCCGTAGAAGTAATCTGCCACCCACCACTGCGCGAGGGGCGCGTATGCGCTGGCGGGGAAATGGGCGATGAGGTTTGTGAATTGCAACAACGCATTGGTTTCGTTGCCGGCTTGATAATTTGCGCGGGCCCGGAAGTACTCGGCCCGGCCTTGCGCCTGATGATTGGTGAAGGTGGCCAGCCAGGCATCATATTGGCCGATGGCCTTTTCCCAGTTGGCCTCTTGCTCATAGGTCCGCGCGATGGCCAATTCGATTTCCGGCCGCAGCGACGAATTGGTCGCGCTCTGGGCGAATTGGGAGAAGAGCTCGCGGGCCTTGGCGGGAAAACGCTGGCCCATCTGTTGACCCGCCAGCAACACCGCGCGCTCGGCATAATGCCCGTCGGGGTACCACGCCATGATTCGGGCCAGGGCATTGGTCTCGCTGGTGTCATCGCCGACGGCCTGGCTGGCTCGGACGATTTGGTAGAGAGCCGGTTCGGACAAGTTCGTGCGGACCTCGGGAGAGGCGGCAAACCGGTCGACTAGCGCGTTGTAGGTGGAGATCGCGCCAGCGTAGTTGGTCAACCGGAACTGGGCGTCAGCCAGCTTAAACAGCGCCTGCGCCTGCACAGCGGAGGGAGGGAGAAGTCCAACCGCGCTTGAGAATGCGGCCTGGCTCTCGGGAAGGTTGCCGCCCAGCCAATAACACCAACCCAGGTCCAGTTGGGCCTGTCCCATCAGCGCGCTTCGCGGAAACCTGGCCAGAAAACTCTGGAAGGCGGTGACCGCCTGGTCGAGGAGGTTAGTGGGGCCAGGCGCATTGGTGGTCGCCAGGGTGAGTTGGTTAGTCAGCGCGCCCGAGTCATATTGGCGAAGCCGCAGTTCTCCTAATGTGAGCAATGCCAAATCGGAGCAATCGTTGGTCGGGAATTGTCCAAGAAATGTCTGGAGCACGTGCGCCGCTTCGCCGATTCTTCCCAAAGCCACGGAGATTTCGGCAATCTTCAACAAGGCTTGTCGTTGCTGTTCGGCGGGGACGCGGGTCCCCAAATTCTTCTGATAAACGGCCAGGGCATCCTCTGGCCGGCCCAGACGCTCGAGCAGTCTCCCTTGGAAGGCCGTCGTTTTAGCCTGCACCGACCGCTGACCAGTGGCCTCGGCGAGGAGCAGGAGGTTGGTTGTGTTTTCGAGGGCTGCTTCCAATCGGCCATCCGTTAACAAGACCTGGCAAAGCAAATACTGGCGTTGCCAATTATTGGTCGCATCCAGGGGTGATCCAGTCAGATATTGCAGAGACAACTCGGCGGCGTGCGTGTCGTTTTGGGCCAGTTGAGCTTCGCTGAGCAACAGATAGCCTTTGATCACCTCGGTGTTCGCATGGTTGGTGCTGGCGACCAGTTGAAACAGCCCATTAGTTTGGCTCAGTAGTTGGACAGCCGGCTGCCATTTGGATAGTCTCATTTGGGCAAGGGCCGCATTCACCGTTGCCGTCAGCCGGTGCGATGACCCGGGGAACTCCTGGATCAACCTGGAAAAATTGGCCTCCGCCTCGGCGAAATCGCTTTTGGCTAGATAGGCTTCGCCGCGGACCAGGAGATACCAGTCCGAGAGGGACGCAGCCTGGGCCTGGTGAGCCGAGAGGAGGCTCAAAGCGCCATCGTAATCGCCCAGTTTAATCCGCGCCTGCGCCTGGTAAAGGAGGGCTTCAGGAACTTGAGCCGAAGTCGGGTACTTTTGGATGAAATCGTTAAAATAGCCGTCTGCGCCCTTGTAGTCCGCATCCAAATAAACCTTTTCAGCGGCCGTAAACGCCTGGGTCTCGGGTCCACTCGCCGGCCAGGCCCGGGGGATGACCGAGAGCGATAGAACCACCAGGAGAATGACTCTGGCCGAACAGCTCATGTCAGCAATCTCCGCAGTCCCCCGTCTGGAACTTCAACGCAAAGTAGTAAATCCATTTGGGGCGGGACGGGACTATTTGTTGAACCTGAAATTGGTCAGATCGCAGTCCTGCATCACGTACTGCTTGGTTTCCAGTCGTTGCTTGCCAGCCCGTTTGGCCTGCGTTTCGCCCCCGGCCGCAAGGAAGTCGTCGAATCCGATGATCTCGGCACGGATAAAACCCTTCTGCAGATCGGTGTGAATCGTGCCGGCAGCCTCCCAGGCGGTGATTCCTTTGCGAATCGGCCACGCTCGATTCTCTTTTCCACCGATGGTCAGAAAAGAGATATAACCGCTCTCGCGAAAAGCCCGCAGGAGCAACGCCTCGGCGTTCTGCACCTCTTCCGCAGTTGCCACACAAATCGGTTTGCTCGTAAAAAAATTGTGGGCGGCAACTGCTTGCAGGTCCTCCGGAGCGAGGCCGGAGTTGCTGAGAAATCGCTCCGCCTCCAGCAGGGCCTTGATTTTTTCCAGAGCGGCTCGCTCGGCGGGCAGCGGATCCCGCCCCAGGCGGGTCTCGACAAATTCAAGGTCCTTGAGAATCAGGTCGGCCTTATTGTCCGCCAGCGCGAGAATCGCGTCCACGTCCAGCAATTGTTCGTCGCCCACAACATCCACCTGAGCGTAAGTCTTCTTGTCCGCTGCGACCAGTTTGTCGGCCTGGTCCAGGCGTGGATCTTTGAGGTTGTGTTTGCCGACTTTGATCTCGGAGATGCCGAACAGCGCGATTTTCATTCCAATAATGGTCGATCGAAAAATTTAATGCCCTTAATCATGGACGGCGAAGGCGGCTTAGACAATCGCCAAAAGAGCCGGTTCAGGTGGAATGCGGCGCGGTTTTATCGACCACTGAGGACGCGGCTGAGGTACGCGCCGGTGTGGCTGCCCGGGGATTCGGCGACCACCTCAGGCGGCCCCTGGGCGACGATTCGACCGCCCGCATCGCCGC
>JANXQE010000508.1 GCA_025356925.1 Limisphaerales bacterium
AAAATGAGTTTCTGGAGCTCACCAACCTCCAACGCCTGGTAAACCGTGGGATACTTGCTGAGATTCGTCTGGGCGAGTTTGAACAGGGCCATCGCCGGCTGTCGCCGTTTCTTCTGGATATGAACGAAAGCTCCGGCCAGCTGGATCAATGCTTTGTAAAAGAGACCGTCGGGTTGCCCGCGTCGCCCCAGCCACAATGCCTCCAAAACCTCGTGTGCCTCGAAAAAGAGCTGCTGATTAAAACATTCAAAGTATCCAAGGTAGTGCGCGTCGAACTCCCGGCCCTGCAGAGGATGGATTATCGTGGCGATCTTTTGACTCTTTTGGCTCACGGCAGGAAGCATACCTTTGGACGGTCATGCGCTAAAGCGGGAAGTGGCCATCGATTTGTACACCGCACCGGAAGTCGCACCGGCTGAGGGCACGCGGCCGGCACGATTTTGTCGTCCGAGGCCCCTTGACCCGGCGCAGCTACTTTTATCCTCCTGGACAGCGGCGCGAGGCTGCCAAAACTCGCAAGCGAGACGTCAGGAAAGTTGCGCAGCCGTCTCAACGGCCTGCGTGCGGGGCTTGCCCGGCCCGCGTCCTCCTGACGACCGCGGACTGATTGACATTGGTGTGGCCGTGCGACACTCTGGTCGCATGGCAAAGCCAGCCCTGGGCCGGGGTTTGGGGGCGCTGCTGGCCGGGAGCCCGGTCGCCAAGCCTCCTGTACCGGCCGCAGTTCCTAACGCGATCCCGCTGCCGGTTCTTCCGGCCGCCGACCCGCGCGACCGCGTCCAACGGGTCGCGTTGGACCGGATTGTGCCCTGCCCCTTTCAGCCGCGCAAAGATTTCTCCGGGGACAGCTTGCGGGAGCTGGCTGATTCCATCAAAGAACAGGGGATCGTCCAGCCTTTGATTGTGCGCGAGCGCAACGGTCACTTGGAATTGATCGCCGGTGAACGGCGCTGGCGCGCCGCGCAACTCATCGGTCTGGCCGAAGTTCCAGTGATCGTGCGGCAAGCCGATGACCGGGCGGTTCTGGAGCTAGCGTTGATCGAGAACCTTCAACGCGAAAACCTCAACCCGATCGAAGAGGCCCAGGGCTATGCGCAGCTCATCGAGCAATTCCAGCTCACGCAAGAGGTGGTCGCCGCCAAAGTAGGCAAAAGCCGGACCGTGGTGGCCAACGCCCTGCGACTGCTTAAGCTGGCCCTTGAACTCCAGGGATACCTCCGGGACGGGCGGCTCTCAGTTGGCCATGCCAAGGTCATCCTCGGGCTCGCGGGCGACCAACAACAGCGCCTCGCGGCCGCCCGAGTCCTGAAAGAGGGCCTCAACGTTCGCCAAACCGAAACGCTCGTCGCTCATCTGCAGTCGCGCGAAACCATCGTTTTAACCAAGTCCGCCGGGCCCACACCGCCAACCCGGGACACCCACGTAGCCAGCCTTGAAAATCAACTCCGCGAACGGCTCGGTACCAAGGTCCATTTGCGCTACGCCCAGGGCAAAGGCGCGGTGGAGATCACGTTTTTTAGCGATGCCGACCTCGAACGCCTCCTGCAACTGCTCGGTATCAACCCGGATTAGCCTAAAACTCAAACACTCCATCCCCCCCCCCCCCCAGTACCACTTCTCTACTCATGAATAGCCCTGAAATGCGAGAAAAAACCGCCGCTCAACTCCAAGTGGCTGCCGGTCGCGTCAGCCAGATGACCGCCTTCGTCGGTCTGGACGGCTTCGTTGATGACATCCTGCACGTGGTGGACAAACGCGAAAGCGCCGAAAAATATGTTCGCCTGCCCACCATCGCGCAATACGCCGAACGACTGGCCGCCGCCGCCGGCCGCAGCACGAATGTCGAGTTAGTCAGCCAACTCACCAAGCTCGGCGGCAACGGGCCCATCATGGCCAACGCCTTGGCCAGCTTTGGCCTCAAGGTCAGTTACCTTGGCATTCTGGGATATCCGAACCTGCACCCGGTGTTCGCCGAATTCGCCGGCCGGGCTGAGGTCCACTCGATCGCGGAACCCGGTTATACCGACGCGCTGGAATTTGAGGATGGCAAAATCATGATGGGCAAGCACCAGTCGCTGAAACAGATGAATTGGGAGAACATTAAAAGTCGGTTCGGAAACGACAAGTTTGCCGGCAGGTTCGGCAGCGCGGATCTGGTCGGGTTTGTCAATTGGACCATGCTGACCTACATGAGCGACATCTGGTCGGCGGTGCTCAAGGAGATTTGCCCGGCCATGAAGGGCCCCAAGCGTAAGCTCTTCATCGACCTGGCTGATCCCGAGAAACGCACCAGCGCAGACATTCTTCATGCCCTCGAGCTCATCGCGCGGTTTCAGCAGTATTTCGATGTTATTCTCGGGTTGAACGAGAAAGAAAGCTACGAAATTGGCAAGCACCTTGGGTTGAAAACCAACAACTCCACCCCCGACGGGCTGCAGAAGCTCTGCCAGGAAATCCACCAGCGCATCCCTGTCGATACCATCGTGGTTCATCCAACGGCTTTTGCCTTAGCGTCCGGCGCTGATGGAACCGCTGTGGTTAAAGGCCCTTTTACACCCAAACCCAAGATCACGACCGGGGCAGGCGACCATTTCAACTCAGGCTTTTGCCTGGGTAAACTGCTGGGGTTTCCAACCAGCTCTTGCCTCCTCACGGGGGTGGCGACGAGCGGTTTTTATGTGCGCAGCGGCCAAAGCCCCAGCATTACCGACCTGACGGATATGTTGCGCCACTGGCCTGCCTGAACGCGGGATTCGGAAATGGTGCTGCCAATTGTCATGTATGGAACCCCGGTGCTACGGCAAAAGGGGGCACGAATCGAGGCCGTCACGCCGACGATCAAAAGACTCATCGCTGACATGCTTGAGACGATGTACG
>JANXQE010000274.1 GCA_025356925.1 Limisphaerales bacterium
CTGGGCGACTTCGTCGATGAGACTAAAGGCGAGCTGTTCCAGAGCCGCGAAGCATGTGTGGAATTTTATTCCCAGCCCGAGAACTTCCGCAGGCTGCAGCAAGGCGAGATTGGCGACAATCTGATGTACCGCTATCGGGCACTAGCCTCCTTCCACTTGTGGGATGCCGTGTGCGAGACCGCGATGCGTGCGACACGCGAACTGCTCGAGGAGCGCGGCGTCCCGGCTCGGATCGAAAACTTCGATGAGTTCTGGAACGACTTCGGTGCGTATACCCGTTTGCGTCACGCCTCCGGGCGAGACCTGAAGACGGTGCTGTCCCAATCGCGTACGATCATGCACTACGATATCAGTGCGTGGATCGCGGAAAAAGAGATGCGAGATCCAAACTGCTTTCGTCTGGACCGGGCGTGCTCCTTCGACTTCAACCTGAGTGATGAAGGCAGCCGGGAACTCGAGTCGGCGCTACGGGTTTGGACTATCCATATCAAAGGCTTGTCTAAGCTGGTTACCCGCATCAACGCGGATTGGCAAATACGCGAATGCCGGGCCGACGACGACTTGGCTCACATCGCAGGTGGCGCGCTTGAGAGTCTGAGCTCCGCCCCTTGTTCGGGAGATTAACGCAGAGGGATGGTCACGCCGGGTTGCCCGTTGGCAGTGCCGCTCTCTAGAGTCACGGCGGCATTCCCAGGCGGAAGTCCGGATGGAACGATCAGGGCAGCTAGAACCATACCAGGAACGCCCGAGGGGTCGCCCCAGATCCAGGTCGGGAATATGGAGACTCCACCAACCGTGACCGTTATGGACTGCTGTGGCGTCAAAATCACGTACGGCTGACCTTGCCCAGTCGCATTTGAAGGAGAAACTGAACCCACCCCGGTGAGCCTCAGGAATACCAGGTCACCGCTTCGAGCGGGGCTCGCGGCGGAGACAGGGGCCAAGTTTCTATCGAGGATCATAGCGGCTCCAGTCCCGGAGTCCGCCATTGTAAAGAGCCCCGGAGCGGACGGAGCTACTGGGAGTTGGAGGGTGTTGGAGGTATTTCCCAAGTACAGGAATTGCACCGTCGTGGTGTTCCGCGCAGCGAGTTCACGAGGCGCAACCAGAAGAACGAAACCGTTCTGGGCCGCCAAGATCGGTGCTGGAATCCCATCGAATGTCACCTGCATGCCGCCGAGTTGTGTGGGATAACTGCCACCGATGGAGGTCGCTCCCACGAGGTTGCCAGGCCCCGAGGGCGCCGCAAATAGCACTAATTCCTCCGGGGCTATCGAACCCGTAAGGCGACTGGCAGCATTGCGGAACTGGTCGGAAGAGATTCGGTACCATGTCGACACGGCCGCGGCCGATGGTGGCGCAGCAAGCGCATTAATCATGGCATCCCAGGCGGGCTTGGTCCTGTAATTAGCATCTAAGGGCAAAGCGGCGCCAAACCCTGGGAATGCTGCCGAAATCCAGGAATGGCTGTCGTTGAACTCCCACGTTTGCAGCGTCGTACAACCGCTGAACTCCAGGCAGGTGGCAATCACGTCGTGATATATCTGGGCCTGTGCGGAGAGATCGCTCGCCGACGCCACGCCGTAGCTGTCTACCGGCAGCCGCACATCCATTTCGGTAATCTGCACCTCAAGTCCCAAGGCCGTCAGCCTCTTGATGTTTGCGGCCAGTCCAGGAAGGGATATACTTCCTAGCGTTACGTGCATCTCCAAGCCGATCCCGTTCAAAGGCACACCCCGGGCCAGAAAATCTTGAGCCATGCGATAAATGGCGTCAGTCTTGGGGGTCATGCCCAAGCCCGAATCGTCGTTATCGTTGTAAAACAATCGTGCGGCTGGATCGGCAGCGTGGGCCCACCGCAGCGCCTGTTCCATGTAGCCGGTACCCGTCAGGCCGATCCCGGGCTTATCCAACCAAATGCCGCTCTTTAACAGGCCGTTCTCCTCATATGCCTCGTTAAGCACATCCCAACCGTAGACGCTTCCCGCATAATGCCTCATGACAGTAGTGATATGATCCTGGAGGATTCCCCGCAGTTGGTTCGGGCTTAGCGTGGGATCGTTCAGCCATGACGGTATTTGCCTATCTCCTGTGAGTGTGTGGCCGCGGACTTTCATGCCATTTTTGGCAGCGAAGGAAACAATGGCATCGCCAGGCCCAAAAGAATAAACTCCCGGCAGGGGATGGATATCCGCCACTTCATCTCGTTTTCGGGTTCCACCTGACTGTATTGCCCAGCCAGCATGGAGGCGTATGAAGGATCGGTAAGATACTGGGACTCAACTGCAGTTCCCATAGTCAGGCCTCTCGCCACTGCGGCTTCCTTCAATGTTTGCCCTTTTAGAGCAAGCGTAATGAACAAACTCACCGATATCCGATAAACTGTTACCCACCGTAGCGTCATAGCACCCCTAAGCCTTATCGGCTAAGCGAGCTGGAAACTTCAGTGAGTTTAGTCCGCCCTCACTTCACAGCATTGGCGGCACGGGAGTTAGCATCCAGCAGAAAGGAGTGCCGAGGACGCGGGTTTGGCCCGACAACGACCCTTCGGCCTCAAAATGGGAGGGTACCGGGGCGACCAATTCCTCCGTCACTTACCGGCAAGGAATAACCTCCCCGAGGAAACTCGCAGCCGTGCCGCCTCGGTTTAGGCCGAAGAGAGCTTGCTCAATCGAGGAGCGGCCGGCAGGCACTCAGAAACTGGCCGCGTCCGGGCGGCGGATTCAGATAGCGCCCGTGTTTAACCAACACTTCACCGCGCGAAATACAATGCACCGGCCAAGAGACTTCGATACCCTCGTACGGAGTGTAATCGACCGCATGGTGCAAATTAGCATTCTCAATCCGCTTCCGCAGTGACGGATCCCACATGACAATATCAGCGTCTGCGCCCACCGACATCGTGCCTTTGCGCGGGTAGAGACCGTAGAGGCGCGCGGGCTTGTAACTGGTAAGCGCGACAAACTGATGCAGTGAAAGATGTCCCTCGTGAACACCGTTGAACAAAAGTGGCATCCGGGTCTCAATACCAGGCACGCCGTTGGGGATTTTTTGGAACGGCTGCTCGACGCCGCCGAGCTTCTTGCCATGGTCGTCGTGATACGAAAAAGGCGCATGATCGGACGAAAACACGCTAAACACGCCCCCGGCTAAACCCTGCCAGACCGCTTGTTGATCGGCTTTATCGCGCGGCGGGGGACTGCATACACATTTCGCGCCATCATATCCTTCGCCGCTCAGATCGTCAGCGGTTAGATAAAGGTACTGCGGACAGGTCTCCGCCAGAATGTTGAGGCCGCGCCCTTGCGCCCAGCGGATCTGCTCGATGGCCTCGCGTCCGGACACGTGGACGATCAGAATGGGAACGCCCACCAGTTCCGAAAGCGCAATCGCGCGATGGGTGGCTTCGCGCTCGACGACAGGCGGCCGCGCCGCGGCGTGATAGCGTGGAGCGCTCAGGGACTGCTCCACCAAGCGATCCGTTAGCCATGCGACACACTCGGCGTTCTCGGCGTGCACCATGACAAGCGCTCCATGGCGTTTGGCGACATCCAGCACGTCAAGCATTTGGCGATCGTTCAGCTTGAGGTCGTCGTAAGTCATGTAGACCTTGAAAGAGGTATAGCCCTGCCCAATGAGTCGAGGCAGCTCTTCGTTTAGTACGGTCGGAGAGGGATCGGTGACGATCAGGTGAAAAGAATAGTCGACGACGGCACGGCCCGTCGCGCGGCGATGATAGTCCTCCACGGCGGCCACCAAGGACTGGCCTTTGATCTGCGCCGCGAAGGGGATGACAGTGGTGGTTCCGCCGCAGACCGCGGAACGCGTCCCTGTGAAAAAGTCGTCCGCCATGCGCATTCCGTCGGGCATCGGCTGATCCAAATGGCAATGTCCGTCCACACCGCCGGGCAGCGTGAGCAACCCTTCGGCGTCGATTTCAACCGCCGCCTCGGGTAAATCTTCGCCGAGTGACACAATGCGATGGCCGCGCACCCCGATGTCGCAAGTGAAACGTTCCGATGCTGTAACCACGTCGGCATGGCGAATCACCAAATCGAACGTGTTGCTGTTGGAACTCGCGCGCTGCATGGCTCAAAGCTCCTCTGAGAATAAGCTGCCCCAACCCTTAACGCGCCGCGTGTCGACGCCCGCGATCCGCAGCGATTTCCATACTACGGTGGAAATGGTGTCATAAACCGGTATGCGCAGCTCTTGCTCCAACTCCGGCGCTAGATGAGCAGCTTTGAAGTTTGTGCAAAACGTGGTGATCGCTCGCGGTCCGGCGGCGGCGACCTCTCGCACCATGCTTCGGATCTGGTCTTCGGGCACCCCTGCAAACCTGAAGTTCACCTGCAGATTCAGGTGGCGCTCGGCCACGCAGCGATAGCCTGAACGTTCGTAGTTTTCGACAATGCGCTGCTGAACATCATCGAGATACGGCGTAACCAGGGCGAAATGAAGCGCTCCTTTGGCCGCCAGGATCTCATTGAGCGCCAGGACCGACGTAGTGGCGGGAATGCCGGTCGCCTCAGTGATCTGGCGGCAGAGCAGATCGTCTTCATCGAAGCCGAGCCAGCCCGATGAGGTGCCGTTCCATCCGATCACATGGACGTGCGCATCCGCCAGCAGGCGCGCGGCCTGTAGAATCTTCTCGATCTCGAACTGTTCCAAGGCGGATTTATCAAGCGATATCTCCGTGACCGGAAAGCGTGCGAAATGCGCGCTTACCTCGGGCAGACCGCCGATCATCGCGGTTGTGATTGGCTCAAGCGCCGTGTTTGAGGACGGCGTCAGCATTCCCAGACGAATCCCGTTATTCAATGTTTCTCCTGCTCTCGAAGCAAACGTTTCCTCCTCAAACCGGCACCTTGGTTTCATAGTCTATGACAATCGAGCAAACCAGAAGGCCCACGCCCAGCGTACC
>JANXQE010000535.1 GCA_025356925.1 Limisphaerales bacterium
AAGCGGACTGCTCGCATTAAAATCGTCCTTATTACTGATCCTCTCTAATGTTCTCATCCGCGCAGCAGCGCAGATCGCCGGCGCCCTTGCCCCCAGCACCGACGCCCGCGATGTTCAATTTATCGTTGGGTGAAACGCGGCGCGGCCGCGGCTTAGCGTAGCCCGTCAGAGCCGTCCCAGCGGCCGCGAGAGCTGAGTAATAAATGAATCGCCGGCGAGTGACGAAAGCCGGAGAGGAACCTTGCAGTTTCGGCATGGCTCCTTCCTACGTCCGGCGGCAGCTTTGCACAAGGAAATTTTGTTCCTGTGGCCTCGCAGCGCCATCCTGAACATGGCAATTGTTATTCAAGCGGCGTTGGAGAAACCCAGACCGCCCAGATACTAATCATGATCTGGACTCTTTTATTCCGCATCGACTTAGGGCGTCCGATTTTCCTGATGTTCCGTGCTCACCGCACAGGACCGTTCGTCAACCAGGTTGAAGTAGAACACCCGAGTTCCGGCCGGCAAAGGGGCGCTGACCCGGTCGGAAGCGAGGTTCGCGGGAGTGGACTCCCACTTTCGGTCCTGCCAGCGGCCAATGTCTCGGGTGTAATTCAGCTCCGCTTTGACTAACGGAACTTTGGAGGAGTAGCTGGCCCAAACGTTCGTTCCTTCGCGTCCTGACCCGGTGATGGCTGGAAGTGCTATTCCACCCTTCAGAATGCTGTCGACAAAAACGCGGATTTCTTCCGGATTTTCGCCGGGACCACCGTGCCCGTGCGGCATGCGCAACCGGACACAAAGCGAGCGCGGTCCTTTCGGCAGACGATAGGAGAGTTGCAACGCATTGAGTGTATAAGCGAAGTCGTTGCTCCCCGTCACCCAAAGAAAAGGCAGATCCGCGCTTCCGAGATAGACAGAAGGATCCCACCAGGCCATCCACCGTGCGGCCTGTTCCGGACTGCGTTTTTGCAGTTCACCCTCAAAGAGGGTTTCCCGATAGAAGCCGCAGCCATAAACTGGGACGGCCAGTTTGAAGCGCCGGTCGACCCCGGCCACGATGCAGGTCAAGTAGCCGCCCCAGGATATTCCCGTAACGCCGGTAAGTTCTGGATCCACCTGTGGCAGCGAGCGGATCAAGGAATGGGCCAGGATAGCGTCGGCAACCGCGTGATAGGTCCATTGATCTTCGCGAGGCCCATCGATCTGGTCAAAGCCGCCCCAACCGGGTGGCCCGCCTTGCTCGTCACGAATCCAATGACCGTAGTTCCCCACGGGGACCTGCCCGCAGGTGTCCATGGCAATGGCAGCATATCCGCGACTAACCCAGAGGCGGACCCATTCGTCGAACGCCGTTCCGCCGCCTCCGTGAATGAGCACCATAGCGGGCACCTTCTCACCTTCCTTCACCTTGGGCACACCCAGCCAGGCGAACACTTGTGTCGCTTTACCGCGCAACGGCATTCCTGTAAATGTGATGGCTTTCACACCGTCGGATTTCGGGCGCTCCAAGGCGGTCCATTTGGGCGCATCGGACAGAGTACGAATGTCCCACGGGATGGCTGCGCTTTTGGTCTGTGCCAACGCCGTCTTGATTGCCTGGACCTGCTTTACCTGTTCCTGGGCGAGCGAGCCGATTGGGCCGTCGTTCGGGTCATAGTTTGGCCCCATGTCCAGCGTGGCAACACCGCCGTTAGCGGATACCGCGTCGAGCCATTTGATCCACCGGTCGCTGGAATAACGTGTATCTCTCCGACCCCAGGCGGAACCTAGAAAGGTTAATGCATGCCATTGGGAGCCCTCCAGCCAACGTGAAGAGGGAATGTTATCGAAGGGCTCGTTGAGCTCGCCCGCGGTGTAATCTTCCGCCTGGGTGTAGTGGATGACCATGACTCCCGGGTTAAAGGTCACGAGCGCTTTAGAATTGCCGTGCTTCACGGCCTGGGCATAACTCCTGGCGATGGCTTGGTTGAAATGAATGTGCTCGTAGCCGCCATCAAACCACCATCCCGCCACCTTGTCGCCATAACGGTCGGACCATTCCTGGATGACCTCAGCCCATTTTTTCGCAAACTCCACATCGAGTGGCTGGTCCTGTCTTCCTTCAGGCAACCCGAAGGCCCTTTGCGCGCGCGCATCTTGATTAGGCGCCTGGCACGGCAGGTAGAGCATCAACTTGATGCCTTTTAGTTCCAGGGTGCGATAGAGGTCCAAGGGCAAATCTCGAATCGCGCAGCGCTCTCCCGGGGCGTAGCCTGTGTATCGGTTATATGCGGCATTCGGCGAATTGAAATAGCCCGAGTTTTGGCCAAGGGTTAGCACGAAATACTTCGCCCCCGCCATTTCTAGTTGCCGGGCCAGCGACTCGACGTCGAACTGCTTAACCAACGCAAGACTCCTGGGATCTCCGGGTAGAAAATGCATAAAGACACCGAATTTAGCGTCTTTGAACCAGTCGGTGTTTGGGCTTTGTGGAAGGGCATTGGCGGCCCCGGGTAAACACAGGAGGACCCCAGCGATCAATCTGATCGAGTTTGCATTCATTCCAGGTTATAGAGGCGTTTCGTGCAACATTGGTTGTGTGGCCATTTCTGCGGCCGATCCATGCCACAGCCGGATTTTCGTGCCCTTGGCTGAGATTCGATTAAAGGGACCTGAAGCCCTCTTCGGGCTTTTTCTCTCCTTCCCGAAGAAACCGTACCTGACCCCCAGCAGGCGATCGATGGTGCTGAACAAACAAAGGCAACTTTTCGGGGAATCATGCGCGTCATCTTCCAGCGTCGCGGGCTATCCGCAACAAGATTCGTTTATTTTGGGCCGCGCTATCGCCAGCAACAGAATTGTGTCCTTTTCACTCAAGGCATTGATCGACCGTTATATTGGTCGCCATGGCTCATTGCCATCTCTGGATGCCTTGGCGTCGTTGGCGTCGCCCGACTTGGCATTGGAGGAACGGCTGAACTGGCTCGTAGACGTGGCGCAATGGATTCGCCGCCCTGGCCACGATGCCGAAACGCGACCGGCCAACGTGGCGTTGCAGAGCGGGCGGTTACGACGGTTCCTCGATGTGCTCGAACGCAACCCGGAATGGAAATTGGCGGTGGCCAGGACGTTGCGCTCGATCATCCGCGATACGCGGGCGGCGGCCTTGTTTGGGGAGACGGGGTTGCCTCGCCAATTTGGATTGTTGACGGAGATTGGCGAAAGGCTGACGCGCAAATTCCTCCCGCCGGAACCCGGATCGACGGAATTAGGGGTGTTGTTCGACCGTCTGTTTCCCTACCGCAACGATGACGTCTGGATCGAAAACCTGGACGAGGTAACGCTGGAGCGGTTTGGGGCGTTGCTGGATTACGGCGCCAGCGCAGAAGACGGGGGCTGGAACAAGTTGGCGGACGAATTGGAAGACGCGCTGGATTACCTGGCTGCGCAGATCCGCGTGACGGGTTGTTCGGGAGCAATCCGGCGGCTC
>JANXQE010000591.1 GCA_025356925.1 Limisphaerales bacterium
GAATTTCGACACCACGATCACGTCGGCCGGAAATGCCGCGACGATCGAAGGCGCGATCACCCTGGCGGCGGACACCATCGGCGGGCTGTTCAGCGACCCCGGAACGGTGCGGATCTATTTCCAGACCTCCGAAGAAACCTTCCAGAGAAACGAGGTCATTTTGGAGGAACCGCTCGAAAATGGCTGGTTCGTCCGGGCGGGTTTGAAGCCGCAAGACAAAGTGGTCACCGTCGGCGGCCAGCAATTGCTTTCTGAGGAGCTTAAAGGCCAGGGCGGAGATTGAGGGTTTCGTAACATGCTCCAGGCCCTGGTTAATTTCTCTCTCCGCTATCGCGGCGTTGTCATTGTGCTTGCCGGGGTGCTGCTCGGTTACGGGGTGCACATCGTGATGACCGCCAAGATGGACGTTTTCCCCAATTTCGTTCAGCCCCAGGTGGTCATCCAGACGGAGTGCCCAGGGCTGGCGCCGGAGCAGGTTGAACTGCTGGTGACTCTGCCGATCGAGACCACGGTGAACGGCCTGGGAGACATGGAATCACTGCGCTCGGAATCGATCCAGGGCCTATCGGTGATAACGGCGGTGTTCAAGGAAGGGTCCGATATCTTCCGCGTCCGCCAAACGCTGGCCGAGAAACTGGCCGAAACCGCCGGGGAACTCCCGAGCAGTGTTAAGACACCTCAGATGTCGCCGCTCACCTCGTCCACCATGGATTTGCTCAAAGTGGGGCTGGTGTCCGACAAACGCACGCCAATGGAATTGCGAACGTTTGCGGATTGGACACTCAGACCGCGGCTGCTCTCTGTGCCCGGAGTAGCTCGGTGCATCATTTTTGGTGGTGAGGTGCGCCAGTTGCAAATTCAAGTGCTGCCCGAGCGACTGGTGGCCTATGACCTGTCGCTCTCGGATGTGCTGGCGGCGGCGCGGGTCTCAACCGGGGTGATGGGGGCGGGCTTTGTCGAGACCAGCAACCAGAGGATTACCATTCAGACCGAAGGCCAAGCCCTCACGCCCCAGGTCTTGAGTGAAGTCGTCATCGCACACACCAACGGGCTGAGCGTCCGGCTCAAGGACGTGGCGCGGGTGGTCGAGGGCGCCGAGCCGAAGTTCGGCGACACGATCATCCAGGGACGACCGGGTGTGCTGCTGGCGACGGCCAGCCAGTACGGGGCGAACACACTCGAAGTGACACTGGCCGTCGAGGCGGCCCTGGCGGAGATGAAGCCGGTCTTTGAAAAGGAAGGCATCACGGTTTATTCGCGGCTGCACCGGCCGGCGACGTTCATCGAGGCAGCGTTGAAAAACATGAAGCATTCGCTGCTGCTGGGCGGCGTTCTCGTAGCCGTCGTGTTGTTCCTGTTGATCGGCAGCGTGCGGACCGCTTGTATCTCGCTCTCAGCAATCCCGCTGTCGCTTCTGACCGCCGTCATTGTGCTCGACAAGTTTGGAATCACCCTCAACACCATCACCCTGGGCGGACTCGCGATTGCCTTGGGCGAAGTGGTCGACGACTCAATCATCGATGTGGAAAATATCTTTCGCCGCCTGCGCGAGGATCAGGCGATCCGCGAACAGGGCAGGAACCAGCCCAGTGTGCCAAGTGGGCGCTCCATTTTCCAGGTGGTGCTGGATGCATCTCTGGAGGTTAGGCGGGCCGTGGTCTATGCCACGTTTATTGTGGCCCTGATCTTCCTGCCAGTACTGACCCTGACGGGGCTGCAAGGCAGTTTTTTCGCGCCGCTGGCTTTGAGCTATATCCTGGCGATCATGGCCTCCCTGCTGGTCGCCCTGACGGTCACGCCGGCGCTGGCTTACCTGGTTTTCGCAAGAGGGGTAAAGGATGCCGGTGAGCCGTGGCTGCAGCGCTGGTTTAAAAAAGGCTACCGTGGAGTCCTGGGTTTTGTCGCCCGCTGGCCTCGCGTGTTGATCATCCTCGTGCTCGTGATTTGTGTCGCCGCAGCCACGCGGCTGCAATTCTTCGGCGGAGAATTCCTGCCGGAGTTCAGGGAGGGTCATCTGGTGCTTCAGGTGTCAGCCGCCCCTGGCACATCCCTGCAGGAAATGCTGAGGATCGGAACCCGGATCTCCCGGCAGTTGCTCAACAATACGAACATCGAAACCGTGGAGCAGCAGGTTGGGCGCGCGGAGCAGGGAGAGGATACATTCCCACCAAGCCGCAGCGAGTTTCACGTCGAGCTCAAGCCCATTTCAGGCGAGGCCCAGCAGAAGGTAGCTGGCGACATCCGCGGATTGTTGGGCTCTTTCCCGGGGCTTCAGTTCGAGGTGCTGACGTTCCTGGGCGATCGGCTGAGCGAAACCATCAGCGGAGAAACCGCGCCAGTGGTGGTCAACATTTTCGGGGACAACCTGGACGTGCTGGACACCAAGGCAAAAGAGGTCGCCGGCGTGCTCAATTCCGTGCCGGGCCATGCCGATGTGCAGGTCAAATCGCCTCCGGGCGCCCCGCGCATCGCGGTCCGTTTGCGGCCCGAGCGGCTGACGCAATTTGGGTTTCGCCCCGTGGAAGTTCTTGAATCGATTGAGACGGCTTACCAGGGAATGGTGGTCGCGCAAACGCATCGCGAGAACCAGGTAGCCGGGGTCGCGGTGATTTTAAACGAAGCCAGCCGGCGGGACCCGGAAGCCATTGGCTCGTTGTTATTGCGCAGCAGCCAGGGCCTGCGCCTGCCGCTACGCGAACTGGCCGACATCTACCTGACCAGCGCCCGTTACTCGATTCTCCACGAGGGCGCGCGCCGCCGGCAAACCGTCACCTGTGCGGCCACCGGTCGCGATGTGAGCTCTTTCGTCGAGGAAGCCCGCCGCCGGGTCTCCGACAAGGTCAATCTTCCCGCCGGCACGTATGTGGTTTTCAGCGGAGCGGCGCAGGCGAAGGAAAAGGCCCAGACCGAGCTATTACTGCACTCCGCCATCGCCGCTGTGGGGATCCTAATCCTGCTTTCGATCGTTTTTCATAGTTGGCGCAACCTGTTGCTGGTGCTGGTTAACATTCCCTTTGCGCTGGTGGGCGGGGTGCTGGCCGTCTGGTCAAGCAGCGTGTTAAGCCCGGGCCAAAGCTCGCTGACGATCGGCTCACTCGTGGGGTTCGTGACGTTATTTGGCATCACGACTCGTAATTCGATCATGATGCTCTCCCATTTCGAGCACCTCGTGGACGTCGAAGGCATGAGCTGGGGACCCGAGACCGTCATGCGCGGCGCCTCTGAGCGCCTCATGCCGATTCTCATGACCGCCACCGTCACAGCTTTGGGCTTGTTACCGCTGGCTCTGGGCACGGGAGAAGCCGGGCGCGAAATCGAAGGGCCCATGGCCATCGTCATCCTGGGCGGACTGGCCACCTCAACTGCGCTCAACTTGCTCGTTCTGCCGACGTTGGCTCTGAGATACGGCCGGTTTGGCGGCCAGGTCAGTTCCACGCCCGCCGCAGCAACCCCTTCATCACCAACTTAATTGCCACTTCGGCAGGAAGACTTGATTTGGCCTGGCGCGTTTTGAGCATCCGGGCGGCGGTCAGTCGGGATAGCCGTGAGGGTGGTTTTTGTGCCAGGTCCAAGCCGTTCTGATGATATCTTCGAGCTTGGTAAAGGCAGGTTTCCAGCTCAGCTCGCGAATGGCTTTGGCAGCCGCAGCCACTAACTTGGGCGGGTCCCCGGGGCGGCGAGGCTTCTCGATGGCCGGTATTTGGCAGCCGGCGATTTGCTCGCAGGTTTGAATAACCTGGCGGACGGAATAGCCATCTCCATTGCCCAGGTTATAGAACCCCTGCTTGCCGGGCTCCAGCGCCAGGATGTGGGCCTGGGCCAAATCGACGATGTGGATGTAATCCCGGATACAGGTGCCATCGGATGTGGGGTAGTCGGTGCCGTAAATCTCGCATTGCTCGGATTGACCCAAGGCTACTTTCAGCACGTTCGGGATCAGGTGCGTTTCGATACGATGGTGCTCGCCGAATCGCTCGCTCGCTCCGGCAGCATTGAAATAGCGGAAAGCGACGAACTCCAGCCCGTGCAACTCGTGGTACCAATGAAGCATCCGTTCGAACATGAGCTTTGATTCCCCATACGGGTTGATGGGCCGCTGCGGGAGGTCTTCGGTCATGGGCAATCGCTCCGGGGGCCCATAAGTCGCACAGGTCGAGCTGAACACAAACTTTTTCACCCCGACGCTGGTCGCGGCTTCGAGCAGCCTCAGCCCGTTGGCAACATTGTTGTGAAAGTATTTCCCGGGGTTGACCATCGACTCGCCAACGAGGGCGCTAGCCGCGAAATGCAGGACTGCCTCGGGACTGGCCTGTTTGACGGCATTCAGAATGTTGCCGTCCGCTTCAGGCCGGCCAAGAACAAAGCGCGCGCGCGGGTCGACCGCCCGGCGATGCCCCTCGCTCAGGTCATCGTAGACCGTGACGGAATGCCCTGCGTTGAGCAACTCCTCGGTGCACACCGAACCGATATAGCCCGCGCCGCCGGTCACGAAAACGTTCATGTGCGGCTAACCTAATCGCCGGGCTGGAACGACTCAACGGGAAAATCCGGGCGCCACCTCGCGGCCGGGCGGTGAACCCGATTCCAGGCCTGGCTTTTCGTGCCGAAAGCGGACCTTGACCGGATATTTCTTGCCGTCGGCGAAGGACTTGGTGAGCCAGTTCTCGACGAATGCCTCGGTTTGCCGACGCCCGGTCTCGCGGACGATCTCAATGTTGGCTTCGGCTTTCTTGTACGACATCCAGGTCATCGAACTCCGCAGGTTTTCCATGGCTTCGGAGGTGTTCCGAAAGTGGCTATCCTTCTTGACCTCGTAGGTGATGCGCGACACGTCCAGAGCGGGTCGGTTGAACTTAATATCCGGTGCCGTGACCCAGATCACGCCGTTGCCCAGGAGGAAATCCCAAGGCGCGTTGAGGTCCAGGTAATAGGTATAGCTGACCGGGGCGGAGGCTTCGACGATGATATCGGGCAACGGAATGTATCCGAAGAGCACGGTGGATTCATCGGTCCGGGTGAAGACTTCGCGTTGTGTGAGGGTGGCGAATTGCAGATATTGATTGCCCTTAAGGGTGGTAGCGTAGCTGGTGAAGGTGGTGGTAATGGTCCCTTGCAGGAAAGCGCTGGCCACCTTTTGGACCTGCTGCCCGATGGTTTTGGCCAGTTTACCACTTTGATCCAGGGTTTCGCCTGGTAAATCGCGGCACGATTTGAACACGTAAATTCCGCCGCCAACCAGCATGGTTACCACCACCATCCAGGTCATGGGCCAGGCCCAGGAACTGCCCGCAGCGGGAGGTCGTTGCTCCGGCTGTAAACCCGTTTGCGGAGGAGCCTCGGGGGGCGTCATAAGTTACCAGCAGTTACCTTGCCTGCGGGAAAATTTTTATCAAGCGTTGAATAAATCCCGGCGGCGACGCGTCCGAAGCAATGTTAGGTTCTTATAACTGCCTTGGGGTGGTTGCCAGAGGTAAGGGCCGCCCCGCTTTTCATGGTAGCTGGTTCAGGTTGGGTTGAGCGGTCCGGTGTCAAAGCCGGGCCGCTTTTTCGTTTCAGCGGTCCTGACCCTCTCCCAGAGCGCTGGTTGGAATGCCGAAGACTTGCAAGCCCGCCATAACCGGGTAGTCTGACGCAGACGTATCGCGTGGCGGAAGCGTCCTCGCCTGCGGTTTTGGGCGGCCTCTCGGCACCCGATTCAGCACCGGGCTCAGCCCGCGGCCGCGGAGGCCTGCGCCAGGGCGCCGA
>JANXQE010000606.1 GCA_025356925.1 Limisphaerales bacterium
TAACGTGTTCGTGAGGGTGATCGTTCCGTTGCAGGCGAACAGAACTGTGCCGCCTCCCACCAGGGCTGCTTGCAGATCCGATTGGGTACAACTCGTCACTGTGCCCGCCCCGAACGCGCAGCGTACCAGAGCGGCAGCCAAGGCCACCTTGTCATCGAGCTGCCTACCTTGGCAACTGCTTCCGAACCGAGAAGCCATGAACTACGCGAATGTGCGAATGTGCGCAACTGACCCCTGCTATCATTCCAACCCGTCCTAATCGTGATCGTAATCTCCCCTTTTACCTTGTTCGCGTTTCCCGCTTGCGAGGTGGCAGACGCTCATTTCTTCGGGCGACCCGGCACGGCTTTGACGGCCTCCAGAAAGTTGCGTGCCATGGCTTGCGAATTGAGTTGTTCAAAAACCGTGCGACGCCCCATCGCCCCGAGGCCGCGCGCCCGCGCGGGGTCCAGTAAAAGAGTCTCGATCCCATCAGCCAACGCCGCCGAACTGTCCGGAGCGTAGAGCACGCCACCACCCGTCAGCTCCACCAATTCGGGAAAGGCGGCTGTCCTGGGTTGCACGACCGGGACGCCGGCGGCCAGCGCCTCGATCACGTACAAGCCAAACGCCTCCCCGGATCGAGCCGGCACGGAGAAAACAGAAAATGATTCCAGCAGCGCCACCTTGGTTGCATGGTCGACGTTCGCATGGAACTCCACGTCCTCGGACAACCCTTCCGCTCCGATCCGTTGCCGTAATGATTCGACAAAAGGTTGATCGGCCGGACCGAGACTTCCGGCGACACAGAGCCTGAGGCGAGGGACGCGCTGACGCTGCCGGAGCCTGATAAACGCATCGACGAGAGTGTCCAACCCCTTCTCACGGCACATGCGCGCAAAGTACCCGAGGACTGGACCGGTTTTGTCCTCGTTTGCGGAGGACCGCGCCGTGGGGAGCCGGCCGGTGGGACGAGCGCGGTTTTCGCCGTCGTAGCCGTTGAGATTGATGCCGTTGTAGACTACCTTAACCCGCTCGGCCGGCAGACCAAGTCGCGCCCGCATCAGGTTCGCAAAGTAGTGGCTCGGGGCGACAAAAAGGTCCGCATCTTTGGCGCGCGCGGCCAGCAGCTCCCAGCAAGCGGTGCGATGCGGCTCGGAGAGACTGTCGAGAAAATAATCCTCGCCTTGCAACATGCAAACGACGGGCCGATCCAAATCATGTCCCAACCGCCGCGCCATTCCCAGCAACAGCGCGTTGGAGAGGAAAATCAGATCCGGTTTTGGCTGGGTTGTGAGCCAACCGATCAGCTCTTCCAATTCTCGGGATTGGTTTCCCGATTCACCTCGCAACATCGACAGCGTAAGCTCTCCAAGCTGTTCTGCACGAGTGTTCCCCGCCCGCCGAGCGGCCCACTTTAACAGCGACGGCGACGCCAGGAGTTTGTGGAGCCAGCCCGGCGCGCCCCGGAACCAGGGCGATTTCTGTTCCAGATAAACGTTGATGCCGTTGAAAAACACCGGGGTGCCCTCGCTCTGGTCGGCTTCGTCAACCGTCAGCGGAAGATAGAGCGGGACCATCAGGACCGTGTGTCCCAAGCCGCGCAGGGCGGCCACCATGGCGTTGTCCCGCAGGCAATTGCCGCAGTACATTGTGCCGGCGCCTGGAGTCAGTTGGAGGATATCCACCGCGGTTTTCTCTAAGGTGTCACTCTGTCCGGGACATCCGAAGCTTGTTTTCAGCGCAGCGCATTGGTGTGTCTTTCTTCAATCAAACGCTTAATGCCCATGGCGTTTCCGCTATTTTTTTGTCCCAAAACAATAAGCCCGTCCATCGTCGCACCCGATCACAACCCTTCCGCCAGCCACCGCGGGCGAGCTCTCGACCGGCTGCCCAACTTCATACGACCAGAGCTCTGTCCCCTTATCGAGACGAAGCACGTAAAGCCGACCATCGTCCGAACCGACCACGACCTTATCTCGGCAAACAACCGGTGAGCTGTCGACCTTGCCTCGCGTCGGGAACGTCCAGAGGGGCGCCCCGGTTTCCCGGTTCACACAATGCACCAGTTTGTCTCTTCCGCCAAAGACGACTCGATCTGACGTGACTGCCGGGGAAGAAAAGTAAGGAAAATTCCGGTCCTGAAAGACCCAGGTCTTCTTGCCTTCCTTGATGTCGATCGAAAGGAACTGGCTTTCGTACTGGCCGAAGTACGCGTGCCCTCCGGCCAAGGCCACCGATGCCGCCACGTAGGCGCCCGCTTCGATTTCCTTGATCTGCTCGCCGTTAGCCAACCCAATCACATGCAACAAGCCGTCGCAGCCGCCAAAAACAGTCTGGCCGTCCGCCACGGCGGGCGAGCCGTTAATGTAGTTGCCCGTTTCATAAACCCAGTTCGTCTTTCCGGACAGCACATCCACGGAATGCAGCTTGAAATCGTAACTCCCCACCAGTACCGCGTCTTTACCCGCGTTTCTCGTCCAATTGGGAGCACCCAGGATTTTGTCGCCGGTTTCATATTTCCAAACCAGGTTTCCGTTGGTGGTATCCAACGCATACAGAAACGCGTCGCTGGAGCCGACCAACAGCTTGCCGCCGAGCACCAACGGAGAGGATTCAACTTCACCACCGGTTTTGAACGCCCATTCCTTGGTTCCGTCCTCGATTTTCAAACAATAAACGTAGCCATCGGCTGAGCCCACAAATACCTTCCCTCGGGAAATTGCGGGAGATGATTTAACTGGGCCCGCTGTTTTGAAGCTCCATAACAAGTTCAGCCGGTCAGGCAAGCTTTCGCTCGTCACGCCGCTGAGCGCCGGGTTGCCGCGGAACATTGGCCATTCGCCAACCGCCGGCTCATTGGCGGCGCCGAGACCTACCAGGGGGAGCATCCCTGCCAATCGACAGAACACCTTCCAAAGCCTGGCTCCGCCCGGGCCCCGGTCCAAATGGCGGCGCCCGTCCCCCTGAGGTGGGCGGCCGCGGCTGCCAGCAGACCCGGGGCCGGTTTTGCCGCGGGCGCAGCATCGGCCGGCATAGTTAGCCAAGAGCGCGCTCGTTTGCTGAAACAACACCAAATGCATGCAACTCAGCTTTAAGCCGGGTCACAGCCCGCGGCAAATGAAATGTGCCGGAGTTTTAGCTTTACGGGTCTATGGGTTCGGGTTAAGGTGGGGGCTGGAAATGAGTCTCGGATTTTCCAAGTTCGGATCCTGGATCGTGCTATTGTGGTTCGCAGCAAGTGGCCTGGCGGTGAGTCACGTCCGCGCACAAGGAAGCCAGGGGCCCCGGCGCTCGATCGAGCTCTCCGAGACCAACAGCGCGGAGATTTTGACCAACCTCAACCAGTTGACCAACACAAAAGATGGGTTCAGGCAACTGGATGACCAACTGAGATCGCTAAAAGGACTCTCGACTCGAAATTCAATCGAAGGCGGGTTCAGTCTCCCGTACGTTCAACCCACGGTTTCTGCTCTTCCTAGCAAGACGATCAAAGAGTTCATCGAGCGGAAAAAGAACTGGTCCCTGACTCCCGAGGAATTAGGCACCGCGGCGAGCTCTTCTGATTCCGATGCTCTCTCCGGCTTCGGTGAGGACAAGCGCGATGGCAAGTCATCGTCGCTCCAGCAGTTCTATGATAACCTGAATCGGACGGCCGCTAAACGCAAAAGCGGCGACGGATTCAGCGATAACAGCTCCGGCAAGCACTCTGATTCCCGCCAGGGAATTGCCTCCGAAGATGATTCCAACCTGCCTGCTGGCATCAAGGACTCCGCGCAAAAGCTGAAAGAATTGGTCAGCGACGATAACGCCAGCATTTTTAGTCCGACGCGAGGCCGCACCAGCTTCGACAACTTTTTTGGCCTCGACGGCAATCATTCCACTCGCGAGGCCGTTGGAGCTCCCGGACCTAAAACCTCCATGGAATCCTTCATGGACCAGTTCAAGAAGGCCATGGACGGTCCGTCCGCCACGTCCCCACTTGATCCAGCTCTCCAGGCATTGATGCCGGAGACTGGGACGCGCCAACCCGCCTCTTATCCACCGCTGGGACCTCTGCCAAGCCTTCCCCACCATGAGGTAACCCGGACCACGCCGGGCAACGTAAACTCGGTACTGAACCGGACAGTTGTTGTACCGGATATCAACGCCGCCGTGCTCAACCAGTGGAACCCGATGTATGCGCCGCCGAAGCTGGAATTACCCAAGTACTCTCCTCCGACTCCTCTGAACGTTGATTTTCCGCGTCGGCGTTTCTAAAGCTCCCAGACCTTAACGGCAACTGGGCTGCCCCCCGGTAATGTAGTTCGAGGCGGGGTGTCCACCAGGCCCTGAGCTCCCGCGAACGAACTCAACACGTGGGAGCCTTGAGCGCCGGCCAAACAAACCCCGCCCGTGCCATCGAATCGGACTCGCATGAAATGCCTGCGCGAACCTGGGTTTGACATCGGTTCCGCCAGCACGCCGGAAAATTCCGGCAGCCCGGTCTGTTTCGCCCCTTGCCAACGCCTGAGGGCCGGCCGGACCAGGAGCAAAAATGTCACCAGAGCCGAGACCGGATTGCCCGGAAGACCGAACAGCAGCTTGCCTTGGGATCGGCCGAAAACAAACGGCCGGCCGGGTTTAATGGCCACTTTCCAGAATTCGAGCTCACCACCCAGGTTTGCTAACGCGGGCTTTATGAGATCCAGATCGCCCACCGACGCTCCCCCAGCGGTCACCACAAGGTCGCACTGAGAGAAAGCTTTCGAGAGGGCTTGTTCGGTATCTTTGAGGGTATCCGGAACCACCGGAAACAGGACGGGAGTCGCCCCGGCAGAATGGATGAGCGCCGCCAAGCCGTGTCGGTTGCTCTCGTAAACCTGGCCCGGACCCAGGGGTTGTCCGGCAGCTTGCAACTCGGAGCCCGTGGCAATTAGCCCGACGATCGGCTGGCGGCCAACCGCGACCTCGGCCACACCGCCCGCTGCCAGCAGGCACAGATACCCTGCGTTTAACGCCTGCCCCGCCGGGGCTAAAGTCATCCCGGCTCGCACGTCTCCACCCCTAAGCCGGATGTTCTCCCAGGTTCGAGCAGCCTCGAGAACCAGGACCTCGCTGGGTTGGTCATGCTCGATGCGGGTATCCTCCTGCATGACGACGCAATTAGCACCGCGCGGCAGCTGTGATCCGGTGAACAACCGCACGCAAGTTCCGTCACTCACGTCACCGGGAAACGATCCACCGGCCGCCACTCTCCCGATTAGGCGCAGTCGCACCGGCGCCTGCGCGTTTGCCGCGCTGAGATCCTCGGCGCGGGCCCCATAGCCATCCATGGCGGAATTATCAAACGGCGGCAGATCCACAGGCGAGTGGACGGATTCAACCAGGACGCGACCATGCGCTTGGTGCAGAGGGAGGTTCTCGCGCTGCGGCGGCGGCACGGTTGCCAGAATTCGAGCGACAGCGTGTTCGAGTTCGAGCATAGGGAACAGTGCATTACTTACTCCGAGTTGCAAGCGAATTGGAAACCTTGCCGCGAATGCCTTCGGACAACCCGCTCGACACCGGTGGGCGGGTTTGTTACCAAACGCTGTGCGTTCAAAGCTACTCAAAAACGCCAGCCGCATCGTGGTGAAGCTCGGCACAGGGGTGCTGACCGATAGCCGCAAGTTGCCCGACTTCGGCCAGATGGAACAATTGGCTGCGCAAATTGCCGATCAGCGCAAAGCCGGAAAAGAGATGGTGATTGTTTCCTCCGGCGCGGTGGGTGCCGGGATGGGCGTGCTGGGCCACAGCAAAAGACCCGTCGAGCTAGCCGAACTCCAGGCTTGCGCGGCGATCGGCCAATCCCGGCTCATGGCCATCTATGAGAAACTCTTTGCCACGTTCGGATTATCGGTTGCTCAGATCCTCCTCACGCACGATGATCTGGAGCACCACGAACGCCACCTCAACGTCCGCAACACCCTGGTGACGCTCTTGCGCCATGGCGTTATCCCGATCATCAATGAAAACGACGTGGTTTCCTCGATCGAGCTGAGGTTTGGCGATAACGACAAACTTTCCGCCCTCGTGGCGTCGCTGCTCCCAGCCGATCTATTGGTCATCCTGACCACGGTCGAGGGTGTGGTCCAGAATTTCGGCAAGCCCGATTCCAAGACCATCCCCTTGATCGAACGCATCGACGGCGCGCTGGAAAAAATCGCCGGTGGCACCGACAGTGCCACGGCCGTCGGCGGCATGGCTTCGAAAATCCAAGCGGCTAAAATCGTGGTGCGCTCGGGCATCCCGCTGGTGATCGCTTCCGGCAAAAAGAAACAAGCTTTGGCCCGCGTCCTCGCCGGGCAGGAGGAAGGCACCCTGTTTGTGCCGCAGACCAGCCGTCTCCAGAGTCGAAAACGGTGGATCGCTTTTTTTCATCACCCCAAGGGCGCCCTGTTTGTCGATGCCGGCGCCCGTAAGGCGCTGCGCGAGAATGGCAAGAGCCTCCTGCCGCCCGGCATCGCGCGGTGCGAGGGCCAATTCGAGGCTGGTGAAGTCGTGCGGATCTGCGATTTAGACGGAACAGAATTTGCCCGCGGTATTCCGGGGTTCGGTTCCAGCGAAATAAAAGCCCGCGGGTTGAAGCGGGTCGAGGTGGTCCACCGCGATGACCTCGTCATTCTTTAGTTCCCTCCGTTCAGAGCCAATGCCCATGACCAAGCCCCCAGCGATTAAGGATCTCATAAGAATCATGGCCCGATTGCGAAGCCCGCAAGGCTGTCCGTGGGACCGCGAGCAGGACCATCGCTCGTTGCGCTGGCACGCCGTCGAGGAGGCTTACGAACTGATGGACGCGATTGAATCAGGCGATGACCTCGAGATCGAAGAAGAATTAGGCGACCTGTTGCTGCAGGTCGTGTTCCATTGCCAATTGGCGAGGGAACGCGGCGCTTTCGGTTTTGAGCAAGTGGCACGGCGCATCGCCGACAAACTGATCCGGCGCCATCCGCATGTGTTTGGCGATGTCAAGGTGCGGAATGTCGCGCAGGTCTGGGCGAACTGGGAAAAGATAAAACGCGCGGAAAAGCACGGGACCCGCTATGCTCGGCCTTCTTCCCTCGATGGCATCCCGAAACGTCTCCCCGCTCTCCTGCGCGCCGAAAAACTGATCAAGAAAGCGCGCCGTGCGCAACTCGCCGGCGAGTCGGCTCCACCGCCAAAGCTGACCCGGGCGGAACTCGGTCGGCAACTCTTCGCGCTGGTCGCCGGCGCGCAAAGCCGGGGCTGGTCGGCGGAGGATTTACTGCGCGCCGAGACCCAGCGGCGGGAGCAGGCCTGGCGCAGACAAGAAGTGGCCAACCACCACGACCCGGCCCGTTCAGCGCTCGACAAAACGCCCCTTTCCACTAAGTTTCGCCCCAAGAGTTATGACTGATCCGCGTTATACCAAGCTGGCTCGCCTCCTGGTCGAGTACTCCACCGCGCTAAAAAAGGGCGACCGTGTCCTGCTCGACATGATCGATGTTCCGGATGAGTTTTCCATCGAACTGATCCGCGCCGCGCGCGCCGCCGGAGCCATTCCAATCGTCGAGGCGCGGCACACCCGGTTAAACCGCGAACTGCTCCGTGAGACCACTCCTGAGCATGCCAGCCTGGTGCGAGACATCGAGTTAAGCCGCATGCGAAAAATGGAAGCCTACATTGCCGTGCGTGGCAGCGCCAATGCGAACGAAAACGCCGACGTTCCGAGTGACCGGATGGCGCTCTACTCCAGGATCACCCGGTCCGTGCTCAACCAGCGCGTGGATAAAACCAGATGGTGCGTGCTGCGCTGGCCCAGCCCGAGCATGGCCCAGGGGGCTGGGATGAGCACCGAAGCCTTCGAGAATCTCTATTTTGACGTTTGCACGATGGACTACCGCAAGATGGCTCGCGCGATGGTCCCGCTCGAACAGCGGCTGAAGAAAGCCGACCGGGTCCGGATTAAGGGCCCTGGGACCGACCTGACCTTCAGCATCAAAGGGATTGGCGCCCAGATGTGCAAAGGCGATCGCAACATCCCCGATGGCGAGGTCTTTTCCTGCCCGGTCCGAACCTCGATTAACGGCCGCATTCAATTCAACACCCCGACCCTCTATTCGGGAACGAAGTTTGAAAACGTTTGTTTGGTGTTCAAGGATGGCCGGGTGGTCAACGCCACCGCCAACAACACCAAGCGGCTTAACACCATTTTGGATACGGATGCCGGGGCGCGGTACACGGGTGAATTCTCGCTGGGCTTTAATCCGCATATCCTGAACCCCATGTGCGACATTCTCTTTGATGAAAAGATCGCCGGCTCGCTGCACTTAACGCCCGGACAGGCTTATAAGCAGTGCGATAATGGCAATCGTTCGGCGGTCCACTGGGACATGGTCCTCATTCAACGGCCGGAATGGGGGGGAGGAGAGATCTGGCTGGATGGCGAGTTAGTCCGCAAGAACGGTCTATTCCTGCCCAAAGACCTGAAACCGCTTAACCCGTCGAACTTGAAGTAACCCGGTTGTCAGAGAGTCACGAGCCCAGAGCCTGCTTGTCCTCTTTTAGCGTCGCCAGGAATTCCTTCATCGCCGGGGAGAGTACCTTGTTTTTCTTGTAAATGGCCGCCAGCGGGCGATAGAAATCTCCATCCTCGAGCGCGACCTCCGCCAGGGTCTGCTTAGCGATCTCCTGCAACACCGTGCCTTGCGGAACGATCGCAACCCCCGCGTCGATCTCCACCGCGCGCTTGACGGTTTCGATATTGTCGAACTCCATCACATGCTGCACCTGGACGGCGTGATCTTTCAGGATGCGGTCAAGGGCTTTTCGCGTCGGAATGTCGGGTTCGAAACCGATGAACTTCTGGCCGGACAGCGCCTTGAGCCGAACGCTCCTGGATTTGGCGAACGGATGCTGCGGATGACAAATGAGCACCAGAGGATCTTTCCTCAAAGAAAGGATCTCCAGTTTGGGGTCTCGAGCCGGGTAGGCCACCAGGCCCAAATCGACCACATTCCCGATCACATCCTCGTACACCTGATTGGCGCGGCGGTATTCCACGTGGACATTGACCGTCGGGTAGCTCTTGAGGAATTGTGTTACGTAAGGGGGCAAGTCGTGCAGGCCAACGCTGTAAATTGTCGCTACCCGGATGGTCCCGGAGATGATGTCTTTAATCTCCTTGAGCTTGTGGTGCAGCGCGTCGTAAGTGTGGATGACCTGTTTGCTGTAATCGTAGAGCACCTGGCCTTCGCGGGTCAGCCGAAACCGCTTTTTGCTGCGCTCGATCAACAACGATTTGAACAGCCGCTCCAACGAGCTGATCTGTTGGCTGACCGCCGACTGCGTGACCTGGTTGATTTGCGCGGCCTTGGTGAAACTTTCGCTCTCGGCCAAATCGCAGAATACTTTAAGGCTCTCGATTTGCATAAGCGTTATAAATACACTCCTGTTGCCAGTGAGTCAACTAATGTTTTGCTAAACAATGAGTGATGAGTACTCCCGGCTTCAGTCGTGGCTCCCTGGGTCCTCCTTGTTAGAGCTGTTTATCCCGGGGCCGCCCCGCGCCCCCGGGACTCCTGGTCCCTGGGCTTAACCGGCCAGCACCTGCTTGACCTTGAGCAGGAGGTCCTGGCTGGTAAAGGGCTTCTGCAAGTAGGCGGTGTCGCTGCGATGGCCGGCCGGCCAGACGTAGCCGCTGGTGCAAAGAATCCGGGTCGCCGGGGAGGACTGATGAATATTTTCAACAAGTTCACGGCCGCTCATGGCCGGCATCACCAAATCGGTGATCACTAGATCGATGGAGCGGTTGGCCGAGAGCGTTTGCAGCGCTTTGGGGCCGCTGTTCGCCGTCAGCACGCGATAGCCGTACGCTGAAAGAATGGTCTGACCCATGGTCAGTAGCAAATCTTCATCGTCCACCATCAAGATGGTTTGGTGGCCGCGCAAATCATCGCTGGACACGCCGTTTTCCTTGAGGACCTGACTCTCCGCCGGAAGATAGACTCGGACCGACGTGCCGGCACCCCCCCGGCTGGAGATCGCGACGCCCCCGCCCAGATTGGTGACGACGCCATAGACCAAGGCCAGGCCCAAACCGCGGTGGTTCTTGCCTTTGGTGGTAAAAAACGGCTCGAAAACCCGGGGCAAAACGTCCGGGGCGATTCCCTCGCCATCGTCACTGATCTCCACCGAGACATAGGCCCCGGCAGCGAGTTGGACGTTTTGATCCTGCGCCCGTTCGGCTAGTTCCAGGTTGCGCGTTTGGACAGCGATGCGGCCGTGGCCCCGGATGGACTGTACCGCGTTCTCGAGGATTCGCATGAGCGCCTGCTGCAGCTTGGCTTCGTCAAAGCGCGAACCGAACAACCGCTTCTCGAGCAAGACATTCCAATCGATCGTAGCGGTGGGCGTCTGGCGTTGAAACATCTCCACCGTGCGCTGGGCGAGCTGGTTCAGATTGCTAGTGGATTTGCCGAGTGGCTCCCTTTCCTGACGGCTGAACATTCCGAGGTCGTTAGCGATTTCCGCAGCCTTGGACGCGGACTTCTCGACTTCCAGTAAGGACGCGCGCCAGGGATGGGTTGGCTCCAATTGGCTGAGAACCAAAGAAGTGTGGCCCAGGATGCTGGTGAGCGCGTTGTTAAAGTCCAAGGCAACCGTGCGCGCCAATTGCAGCGCACACTCGAGCTTTTGTTGGTGCGCCAGGCTCGTCTCGGCAGCGTGCCCGTCGCCTCCGCTCACCGGGCCGGCGCTGTCGGGCGGCAATTGCAGCAGAAAGTATTTTTGTCCGTCTTTCAGAAAGGAGCAAATCGAGGCGGACGCCGTTACCGTTCCGCCCCCTCGGCTGTGAAATCTCAGCAGCGCCGCCGGGCTTGGGGAGCGTTCCCATTGGGCGAGGAACTGCTCAGGAGTCGTGCCGTTCCCCTCGGACCAGATGGCCGCCAGCAACGGCGTGGAGCCTTCCAGGGTCGGACCAAAAAGCCGAATCGCGGCGGGGTTCGCCCGGCAAATGGTGGTTGAGCTATCCAGCAAAAGCGCCGGCCACCCGGCATTCTCCAACTGAAAAACAGCGCTAGACTTCATCAACAAAAGCTTCCACTGTCCAGCTTACGGCCCCGGCATTCATTCTCAACCCGAATCTTTCACCGCACTGCCGTACAGCGCGGCAAAATGGGCCAGTATTTGCCCCGCCGTGTCCTTCACACGCGACGCGGTTTCCAGGACTTCGCCATGAGAAAGAGTGGTGCGGCTGAGTCCCGCGGCCAGGTTGGTGATGCACGAGATCGCCGCGACTCTCAAGCCGCATTGTCGCGCCACGATTGCTTCCGGGACGGTGCTCATGCCCACAGCGTCGGCGCCCATTCTTCGGAACGCTCGAATTTCGGCCGGTGTCTCATAGCTCGGTCCGCTGACGGCCAGGTAAACCCCGACCCGCAAGCGCAGCCCGCAGGCCGCGCCGGCTCGCCTCAGCAAACGACCTAAGCCGGGATCGTAGACCTGGCTCAAATCCACGAACCGCGGCCTCCCACGGGCCGGGGCGCCGCGCAGTGGATTCGTTCCCATAAGATTAACGTGATCCTGAAGCACCATGAAGTCGCCCACACGAAACTTTTCATTAATCCCGCCGGCCGCGTTCGTGAGCAGCAGATCGCAAATGCCGCAGGCCGCCAGCGTACGCACGGCGAACGTCACTTTCGACATGGGGTAGCCCTCATAAAAGTGCGGGCGCCCGCTTAGCACGATCACCGGTTCACCCGCCAGCCGGCCGATCACCAATTCTCCCAGGTGCCCGGTCACGCCTACGGCGGGAAATCCCGGGATGCTGTTGTAGGGAATGGTGGTATGGGCTTCCAAGCCAGTGAGCGTGGGTCCAAAGCCTGTGCCCAGCATGATCGCCAGCCTGGGCCGAAGCGGGGAAAGGTTGCGGAGCTTCGCCGCCGCGCGAAGTGGTGACGCGCCCCTCATGAGGAAACGTGGCACGGACCTTCAGGCCTGCGTTGCCTCTCACCCCATTCTGACTTAGAATTGGCCGGTGGCGAAATCAAACGGATCATGGACGAGATCAGGGTCGAGCGGCGCACGACGCACAGGGCGAAGATGAGGAACTGGCGTCACTCGTCCTCGTCCTGATACCCTTGCTCGTGACGCGGTTTTCTTTAATAGATTTGTGGAACTGAATAATGAACAGATCAACCGGTACGCCCGGCATCTGATCTTGCCCGAAGTCGGACTGGAGGGCCAAAAGAAAATCTGCTCCAGCAGTGTGCTTTGCGTTGGCGCGGGCGGGCTGGGCTCGCCGGTGGCGCTGTATCTGGCTGCTGCGGGAATTGGGAGGCTCGGCATTGTTGATTTTGACCAGGTCGAACTATCGAACTTACAGCGCCAGATTATTCATGGCGGGAGCGAGGTTGGCCGATCCAAAGCACAGTCAGCCAGGGAAAGCATCAACCGGCTCAACTCGAACGTGGAGGTCGTTCTCCATGAGACACGCCTCACCGGCCAGAACGCCCTCGAAATCATCCGGCCCTACGAGATTGTCGTGGACGGCACTGATAATTTCCCGACTCGCTATCTTACCAACGATGCCTGTGTCCTGCTCAGGAAGCCAAACGTCTATGGCTCGATCTTCCGTTTTGAAGGCCAGGCGAGCGTCTTCGCCCCCCACCTGGGTGGGCCGTGTTACCGTTGTCTGTATCCTGAACCGCCGCCGCCGGGCGCGGCGCCCAGTTGTGCTGAGGGCGGAGTCCTCGGAGTGCTTCCTGGCATCATCGGGCTTGTCCAGGCTACCGAAGTGCTTAAGCTCGTGGTCGGGATGGGCAGGTCGTTGCTCAACCGCCTGCTCCTTTACGATGCGTTGGAAATGAGATTCCGTGAACTAAAGTTGCGTCGCGATCCCCAATGCCCGCTCTGCGGCGAGCATCCCAGCATTACCGGGCTGATCGATTACGAAGGCTTTTGCGGTGTTAGCGAGAAACCAAAAACCGATTCTATGCATCCCGATGAGGTGAGCGTCCAGGAGCTGAAACAAGCTCTTGATAATCCAAGCCTCGGTATCAACGTCCTCGACGTGCGCGAGGCAAACGAGCACCAAATTGCTCACATCGAAGGCGTGCCCTTGCTGCCCTTGAGCCAGTTGGCTCAGCAGTTCAACGAACTGGATCCCGAGCAACCCTATTACATTCACTGCAAGATGGGGGGCCGCTCCATGCAGGCCCTTGAGTTTCTGCGCCAGCACGGCTTTCAGAATCTCAAGAGTGTGCGGGGGGGTATCACCGCCTGGTCGAACGAGATTGATCCCACCGTGCCGAAGTATTAAGGGTCGCGAGTCGTCCGGGCAGCGCGGATGGGAAAGTCAATGCTTGGGCCGAAGCAGGATGGCCTTCTTTTCCGTTCCTTCGACTTCCACACTATGAGTCTCGATGGTGGGATCATCCTTCAGCGCCTGGTGGATGATGCGCCGATCAAAAGCGCTCAACGGTTCCAGTTCCACAACATCACCCCAGCGGCGGACCTTCTCGGCGGCCTCTTTGGCCTTTTTAACCAGCGCCTCGCGAGCCTGAGCCCGGTAACCGCTCACGTCCACCATGACCTTGGGCGCGGAGGGATCGTGCTGGAAGAGCAAGCGATTGGTGATGTACTGAAGATCGGAGAGGGTTTGGCCCTGCCGGCCGATTAAACGTCCCGAATCTTCGCTCTTCACATCCAGGAGAATACCATCCTCCATGTTGTGTCCCTCGACGGAGGCTGGGAAACCGAGCAAATCGAGGATTTTTTCCAGCGTGGCTTTGGGTTCAGCAGGCATGAGCGAATAGTGGTTTTGGTTTCTCGATGCTGTTCTGGTGCGACCGCCTCTATTTCCTCTTTTTTTGCGGCGGCGTCAATACCGGACCTTTGGGCGGCGTCGGCCCCATCGTGGTTCGGATCAGTTTGGTCTGCACAATGCTCAACAGGTTTTGCACGGTCCAATAGAGCGTAAGACCCGCCGAGTAGTTGTAGAGGAAGACCAGGAACATCAGCGGCATGTACTTCATCATCTTGGCCTGGGCCTGGTCCATGCCTGGGGATGGCGGTGTGAGCTGGGCCTGCCAAAGCATCGTCGCGCCCATCACCAGCGGCAGCAGGTTGAACGGAAAGTTAAGGCCTGGGATAATGAACAGCGTGTCCGGGCTGGATAGATCGCCCACCCAGAGAAAGGAGGCGCCGCGCAACTCGATCGCGCTGCGGATCATAAAAAAGAACCCGAAAAACACCGGCATCTGGATGAGGGTAGGCAAACAGCCGCTCATCGGGTTGATTTTGTGTTCCTTCCAAAACTCCATCATCTTGCGCTGCGACTTGACCGGGTCATCCTTGTACTTCTCCTTGATAGCGTTCATCTGCGGCTGCAGGGCTTGCATCCGCTTCATTGAACGG
>JANXQE010000624.1 GCA_025356925.1 Limisphaerales bacterium
TAAAGGCGAAGATCTCGATCGTCTCTTCCGGGTTTACCGGCGCTATGCCGCTTTGGAAGAATTTTATGATCTGTACGACCAACGGTAAGTAGCCATCAAAGGTTCCCACCGGCGCTTCACCTTTTTCGCCTTTGGCCAGCCCGTGGAAGCCTTTGTCCTCGCGGAACACACCCTTTCGGCCACCGCTCCACGAGCCAACAACTTCGATCTGTCCGGTCGCGGTAGTCCCGCGCTGCACGGTTTGGCAGCCAGAGCCCAGTACGGTATAAAGCGCTTCAATCCCGTGCACGCCATACCAGAACAGGTCCGGGTGATGCGGCTCCAACTCGCACGGCCCGTAAGTCTCCGCGTAAAGCACTTTGCCCAGCGAACCGTTATGCACCGACTGAGTGCTGGCAGCGAAGCGAAGCGCGGACGAACTGAAGACGGGGGTCCCCTGCTCTTTCGCCAATTTGAAAATCGCTACAGCATCCCGAAGCGACCCCGCGACTGGCTTATCGATGAACAATGGTTTGTGGACGCTGAGCACGGGTTTGGCCTGTTCCAGGTGTGGCCGGCCGTCGACGCTCTCCAGCAGCACCGCATCGACGTGCTGGCACAGCTCATCAATGGTGTCGTAAAATATGACCTCATATTTCTCCTTCAACGTTTTGGCGAATTGATCCACTCGCGACGAACTGGCCTGAATGTCTTTGCTGCCGCCTTTGTACGCCGCAATAACTTTGCCGCCGGGCACGTGGGTCGCGGACGAAGGATCGTTCAGGGATTCGGTGAAGGCGGTCACATGAGAGGTGTCGCAACCAATAATGCCGATCCGCAAATCGGCGGCCCGCGTAGTTGACGCCAGAACCAGCAGCGCACAAAAAAAGGACTCGATTTTCATGGAGTATGCAGGGTCAGATGTTGAACCGTTACGACATTAGGGAAAGACCGCCAAAATCAAAGACCTTTTCCTCGCCCAGGGAAATGTGTTTGGATGGTGGGCATGGTTCGGCTACTCGAAAAGCTTGAGCGGAGTTCGCGAGCATCCCTGGTCGTTGCCGGTCTGGCAGTGCTGGCCTTCATCGGCGTCGTCGATTATCTCACCGGCTTCGAGCTCTTGTTCTCGGTCTTTTACCTTCTCGATGTGGCGCTGGCGGCTTGGTTTGTCGGTAAAGGTTTTGGACTGTTGATGTCCGTCTTGAGCGTGATTGTCTGGATTGGCGGAGACCTCGCGGCGGGGGCGCACTATTCCAACCTGGTGGTGCCCATTTGGAACGCGGTGATTTTGATGGTGTTCTATTTCATCCTCGTCTGGCTGCTGGCGCGCTTGCGGTCTCTGCATAAAGAGCTGGAGGCCAGAGTGGTGGAACGAACCCGAGCCTTAACGCGCGAGATGGCCGAACGCCAGCGGCTGGAAGAGGAAATTTTGAAAGTCAGCGAGCGAGAACAGCGGCGGATTGGCCATGACTTGCACGACAGCCTCTGCCAGCACCTGACCGCAACCGCTCTGGCAGGTCAGGTCCTGGTCGAGCGCCTGGCGGCAAAATCCATACCCGAATCGGCCGACGCGGGAAAGGTCGTCGAGTTGGTGGAGGACGGGATCGATCTGGCGCGAAACCTGGCCCGCGGGCTCTACCCGGTGGAAATGGACGCCGAGGGTCTGATGTCTGCGTTTCAGCAACTGGCGGGGAATATCACCAAAGGAGCCAAAGTGCGGTGCGTGTTCGAGTGTGATAAACCGGTGCTCATCCACAATGATGCGGCGGCCACGCACTTATACCGGATCACCCAGGAGGCTGTGCGCAACGCTATCGCCCACGGCAAGCCCAGACGGATCGGCATCAACCTGTCCGAGGACAACGCCCTGGTTAAACTCACCATCGAGGACGATGGCGTTGGGTTGCCGGAAGAGTCCCAGCCCACCGATGGCTTGGGCGTTCGCATTATGGCTCATCGAGCAGCCATGATCGGCGGCACTTTTGCCCTCGAACCAGCCCCTACCGGAGGAACAATCATCACCTGCTCATTGCCCAAAGCGGCCACGAACAAAGCCGCCGCCAAACGATGACGCCTGAGGCTCACGCTCCGAAGAAAGGGATTTTTTTAGTGGACGACCACCCACTGGTCCGCGAATGGCTGACCAATCTGATCAATCAACAGCCCGACCTCGCGGTGTGTGGCGAGGCGGAGACCGGACCCCAGGCCAGCCAGGCCATTCTTGAGCTCAGACCCGATGTCGCCATCGTGGATATCTCCCTCAAGGACTCCTCGGGAATCGAGCTGATCAAAGATCTCAAGCAGAGCCTGCCCGGCCTGGCTGTCCTGGTGCTCTCGATGCACGAAGAATCCCATTACGCCGAACGCGCTTTGCGCGCTGGGGCTCGGGGTTACATCATGAAGCGCGAAACAACCCGCAAGGTAATCGCTGCGATTCGTCAGGTTTTAGCCGGGGAAATTTATATCAGCGACGAGATTGCCACCGCCTTGGCGACCCAGTATGTCACCGGCAAAGGGGTTTCTACCGCAACTCCCATCCAACAACTCAGCGACCGGGAATTGGAAGTCTTCGTACTTCTCGGACAGGGCCGTGGGACACGTCAGATCGCCGCGGTGTTGCGGGTCAGCGTAAAGACCGTTCAGGCCTATTGCGCCCGGATCAAAGAAAAGCTGGGCCTGGCCAGCGCCACCGAACTGCTCCGGGAAGCGGTCCGCTGGCACGAGACCACCCACAAAACCTGAGTGTAGTACTTTACCCTACACGCTAAATAGGCCCTGCCTGATACCCAAATCGATACAAGTCGCTATGTTGCTCGTTCCAATAAGCGATCTCGATGAACCGCAGTGTGTCCGCCATCAGCACCTCGGCGAAGTGGTGTCTATCACTGCTGCTAACGGGGTTACCGTTAAGTCCCGCCCAGCCGGCAACCAACCCGCCGGCCGCCAGCACTGTTCCCAGCGAGGAAACTCCTCGAGGGCTGTCGCTCACTGAGGCTCAAGGAACCGCCTTCCAGCGAAATTGGGACTTGCTCGCCGCGAAAAGCGGCATCGACCTGGCCACCGCACAACTGATGGTGGCCAAGGAGTTCCCCAACCCGACCTTTTCCTTTTCGACCGCCCGCATCGATCCTCAGGGCAACGGCACGCCCCTAGGCAATAGCATCTGGAATCGAAGCTATGACACGATTTTCGCTATTAGCCAGCTCGTCGAGATCGCTGGAAAACGCCACAACCGCCAAATCTCGGGGCGAGCGGGCATTGCCGGCGCACGGGCGCGCTTTTTCGATGCCAGACGCTCCTTGGACCAGGGCATGACCAAGGCCTACGTGGCGGCACTCCTGGCCGAGGAAAATGCCCAGGTTCTGAACGAATCGGCTCGCTCGTTGCGCCGCGAGGCTGAGATTGCCGAGACCAGATTCAAAGCGGGAGATATTTCCGACTCGGATCGCAGGCAGATCGAAAACAGCGCCGACGTGTTCGATCTTCAGGCCAAATCTGCCGAGGCGTCGGCGATTCAGGCCCGGATCTCAGTCGAGATTCTCATGGGAGTAACCGACCCCAAAGGCGCGTGGGTGCCGCGAGACTCGCTCGACCAATTGACGATGACGGCCAGTGAAGTTCCAGCCGGCCCCGGAGCCCGACCCGACATCCTGGCAGCGGAAGCCGACCTGCGCAGAGCCCAGGCCGATCTCGCGCTTCAAAAAGCCCTGCGCATCCCGGACCCAACGTTCTCGCTCTTCTACGAGCGCAACCCCCCGGGACCACCTGGGCCTGATACGATGGGCTTGGGAGTCTCGTTTCCTTTGCCGCTGTGGAACCACAACCGCGGCAGTATTCGGGCCGCGGAAGCAGCCAGGGATCAAAGCGCGTTGAGCCTGGGTAAAATCACGGCGCAAGCTCGAGCGGATACTGCGAATGCTGAGGTGTCGTACCAGGAGGCACAAGTCCGGTTGCGGCGCTATCAGGACCAGATCCGGCCCCGATCCGCGCAGGTGCGGGAGTCGGTCGCCTTCGCGTACAGCAAGGGTGGAGCGTCGCTGGTCGACCTCCTGACGGCGGAGCGGGATGACAACAACATCCGCTTGGCCACTGCCCAGGCCCGCTCGGACACCGCCAGCGCCGCTGCGGATCTCCAGGCGGCACGGGCGATTGTTTCCGAAACCGAATTACACTTACCGCCATGAGATTGTTTTTGATCTTTTTCGTAGTCCTATCCGGCCTGCTGGCAGGTTGCGACTCAGCCAAGAGCCCGCCGCCTGCAACGGAGCCAAAAGTCAACGGAGCCACTCTAACCATTCCGACCAACTCGCCACAGCGCGCCGCGTTGATGATCGAAACGGTCGGCCCCGAGCAACCGGTGTTCGTGCCACTTACCGGACGTTTGGTATGGGACGATGACGTCACGGTCCGGATTTTCAC
>JANXQE010000631.1 GCA_025356925.1 Limisphaerales bacterium
GGCCTTGTGTCAAAAGTCGCGCCCTATCCTTTTTCTTGTGGCCCTGAGTGCCAGGAGTTTGAACGCCCTATGCGGCCCAGGCCTACTGAGTGCGCCCGGCAACCTGATAACCAACCTTGGTGGCTCCTGAACGCTTCGAACATCCGCCTTGTTGGCATCCGAAGGCGCTGATTACCATACTGGCCGTTGAAGCAAAATCGACAGCGTCTAGTTTCATCCCAGAAACCAAACCGGCAGCGATGGTTCGCTCTCTTCGGTTTGTTGATCCAGGTCTCGGTATTCAGTCAGCCGTGGCGGGCGGGGGATGGCTACCGGTTTCGGCCGCTTGCCGTGCCGGCCAATGGCAAGCCCGGGTTCACCCTCCTGCTTCCAAAAGAAACCGGCATCTGGTTCACCAACTTGCTTCCGGAATCCCGGTCGCTGACCAACACCATTCTACCCAACGGCTCAGGAGTCGCTGCTGGGGATATCGATGGGGACGGCTGGTGCGACCTCTTTTTCAGCGGCCTGGGTGGTGCCAGCCGTTTGTATCGCAACCTGGGAAACTGGAAATTTGCGGACGTCACCGAAGCTGCCGGGGTGGCTCTCACGAATCTGGACGCCACGGGCGCCGTGTTTGCCGATATCGATGGAGATGGCGACCTGGACCTGCTCGTCAATTCTCTGGGCGAAGGCACCCACATCTTTATCAACGATGGCAAGGGACACTTCACTCCCAGCCCGCAGGTGCTCAACCTCGGACGGGGTGGCACCTCGCTGGCGCTGGCGGATACCGGCGGCCGTGGCAACCTTGACCTATATATCGCCAACTACCGGTTATCCACGATTATGGATTCACCGGGGACGCGGTTTACCATGCGAATGGTGAACAACAAACCCGAGGTTGCGACCATCAACGGCCGGCCGCTCACCGATCCCGAATGGACCAATCGGTTCCAGTTCCGCACCGGTATCGACGAACAGGGCCGCGGCCGCTTTGCCCGTGAGGAACTCGGCGAGCCCGACGTATTCTGCCGAAATGACGGCCATGGCCATTTCGAGATCGTGTCCTGGACGTATGGAACTTTCCTGGATGAGGCTGGGCAGGCGCTTGCCGGCCCGCCATTCGACTGGGGCCTTTCGGTCATGTTCCGGGACTTCGATGGCGACGGGGTGCCGGATCTCTATATCTGCAACGACTTTAATTCCCCAGACCGATTCTGGCTAAACGATGCCCAGGGTCACTTCCGTGCCGCTCCGCGCCTCGCCCTGCGCGAGACGAGCTTTTCCTCGATGGGGATTGACGTGGCGGACCTCAACCGCGATGGCCTCGACGATTTCCTGGTCGTGGATATGTTAAGTCCCGAGCATCGGCGGCGCCTGACTCAGCGCAACAGCGCCCACAGCGAAATGGCCTCCGTGGCCGGACCCAACGACCGCCCGCAATACACTCGAAACACTTTGTTTCTGAACCGCGGGGACGGCACCTACGCGGAAATTGCGCAATATGCCGGGCTCGACGCCACCGAATGGTCGTGGGCTCCTGTTTTTCTCGACGTGGACCTCGATGGCTATGAGGACTTGTTAATCCCCAACGGCTTCATCCGCGACAACATGAACCTCGATATCCAGAATCGCATCAAGCAGGCGACCGCGGGGAGACAAGCGCCTTCGGCCGAGGGTCTCTCCTTGCGGAAACTGTTCCCGCCGCTGGCGACCGAGAACCTGGCGTTTCGCAATCGCGGCGACCTGCGCTTTGAAGATGTCAGCAAGGTCTGGGGCTTCAACACGCGGGTGGTTGGGCAAGGCGCTTGCCTGGCCGACCTGGACAACGACGGCGACCTGGATGTCATCGTCAACAACATGAATGACGCTGCCGGGCTCTACCGCAACGATGCGTCCGCCCCGCGGGTCGCCGTGCGCTTGCAGGGCCTGCCGCCGAACACCAAGGGGATCGGAGCGCGCATTTCGGTCACAGGTGGACCAGTGCCCCAAAGCCAGCAAATGGTCTGTGGCGGGCGCTACCTCTCCGCCGACGACACCATGCGGGTGTTCGCGGCCGGGACTACGACCAACCGCCTGCGCATTGACGTGGCTTGGCGAAGTGGTAAAAGGAGTGTGGTGGCGGGGGCCTTGCCCAATTACCTTTACGAGATTGCCGAGCGGGGGGCCGAAGCCTCCGTGCCCGCGCCGCCAACCGCTGCGCTGAAGCCGATGTTCGAGGATGTGAGCGACCGTCTGGGCCATATGCACCACGAAGATCCCTTCGACGACTTCCAGCGGCAGCCCATCTTGCCCAAACGTCTCAGCCAACTGGGGCCAGGCGTCTGCTGGTGGGATATGGACGGCGACGGGTGGGATGACTTGATTATCGGCAGCGGCAAAGGCGGTCAGTTGGCCTGCTATCGGAATGATACGAAAGGCGGATTCACTCGAGTCGAACACCTCCCCTGGACAACCGTGGCCAGCCGGGACCAGACCGCCATCGTAGGCTGGCAACCCGGCGCCGTTCTGGTCGGAACCGCGAATTACGAGGATGGGCTTGCCACCGGCAGCCCGGTTCAACTCTGCGAATGGGAACGGCCGCAATCGCCGGATCTTCTGCCGGCCTGGGATTCGAGCGCCGGCCCCCTGGCGGTAGCGGATTATGACGGAGATGGCTTTTTGGATTTGTTTGTCGGCGGCCGGGTCCGGCCGGGTCAGTACCCAGTCGCTGCTGACTCATTGGTTTACCATCAGCGCGCCGGAAAGCTGGTTCTCGATTCGACGAATAGCGCTGTGTTGCACGGAATCGGGCTCGTCAGCAGCGCCGTCTGGAGCGACCTCGACGGCGATGGCTTTCCCGAGTTAATCCTCGCGTGCGAGTGGGGACCGTTACACGTTTTCCATAACAATCATGGCCGTCTGATCCCATGGAATCCGGCCGTTCGCCTGGCTTCAGCAGAACGAAACGCTTCCAACTCCCTGCCACCCCAGAGCGAAGGGTCGGCGGGTCAACCCTCAACCCTCAGCCAGCTCATCGGCTGGTGGAACGGAGTTACGGTTGGAGATTTCGATGGCGATGGCCATCTGGATATCATCGCGGCCAATTGGGGACAGAACTCCAAGTACGAGCGGCACCGCCAACGACCGCTGCGTCTGTACTATGGCGACTTCATACAAGATAACAGTATCCGGCTGCTGGAGGCCTATTTCGAGCCGGCCCTCGGCAAATACGCGCCGGACTGCGGACTGGACGCGGCAACCAAGGGAATGCCCTTCCTCGCAGCCAGGTTCACGACCCATCAAGCCTGGGCTGAGACCGGGATCGACGAGGCATTGAACGAGGCTGCTGATCGCCTGCACTATCTCGAGGTGAACTGGCTGGAAACCACTGTGTTTTTGAACCGCGGCGACCATTTCGAAGCCAGAGTGCTTCCACTCGAGGCCCAACTGGCGCCTGCCTTTGCTGCTTGCGTCGCCGATTATGATGGCGACGGGAGTGAGGACATTTTTCTCGGCCAAAACTTCTTCGACGTGGATTCGCGCACGTCTCGGTACGACGCGGGTCGCGGGCTATGGTTGCGAGGCGATGGGCGGGGCGGCTTTCGCGCAGTGCCGGGCCAGCAGAGCGGCGTGCGCGTTTACGGCGAGCAACGCGGCGCGGCAGTCGCTGATTTCGATGGCGACGGGCGAGTGGACCTCGTCGTTACGCAGAACAGTGCCGAGACCAAACTTTTCCACAACACCCAGGCTAAGCCGGGACTGCGGGTGCGACTCCAGGGGCCGCCCGGAAATCTCCGTGGCGTCGGGGCGGTCCTGCGTTTGAAATTTGGCGACCACTTTGGCCCAGCGCGGGAAATCCATGCGGGGTCGGGTTACTGGTCGCAAGACAGCGTCGTTCAAGTCATGGCCACGCCCACCGCCCCCAGCCGGCTGTGGGTCCGCTGGCCCGGAGGCAACGTGACGACTAATATTGTCCCTGCCGCCGCCCGCGAGGTATCCATCGAGCCTGGCGGCAAACTGCACGTGTTACGCTAAACCTGATTAACAAACTAAAACTCTGCGCTAAGCGGAAGACGGCCGCGAGCGGCAATACCAACTCGGTCCGACGCCTCAATCGATATGTCCTTCATCCTTGCTCTCGACCAGGGAACAACCAGTTCCCGGGCGATCCTCTTCAACCACAGCGGGGCAATCCACGCCACCGCCCAGAAGGAGTTCCGGCAGATCTTCCCCCAACCGGGGTGGGTCGAGCATGATCCGTTGGAGATCTGGGCCAGCCAACTCGAAGTCGCCCGGGCTGTATTGGCACGGGCGGGGCTCACCTCCCGCGACATTGCCGCGCTGGGCATCACCAACCAGCGAGAGACCACCGTCGTCTGGGATCGCAAGACAGGGAAACCCATTCACAATGCCATTGTCTGGCAGGATCGGCGGACGGCGAGTTTTTGCGACCAACTCAAAGAGGCCGGCTACGCAGATCTTATCCGGCGCAAAACAGGTCTGGTGATT
>JANXQE010000707.1 GCA_025356925.1 Limisphaerales bacterium
GTGTCCTCGATGCGGAGGATGAACGTGCCTCCGGTGTGTCGGGCGTAGAGCCAATTAAACAGGGCCGTCCGGGCTCCACCAATGTGCAGGAACCCCGTCGGGCTGGGGGCAAATCGGACGCGAGGTTTCATGGGTTCGTCACTTACCCGGAGCGAGTTCCAGGCAAGCACTCTCCCTGGTGCTACGCACGTACAGCCGGCCGTTGCTCAGCGCCGGCGAACTCCAGCACTTCCCGGTAATCGCCTTGGCCCGCGCCAACTCTTTATAGCCCGCCGGCGTCGCTTCCACGAGCACGACCTGGCCATCGTCGCCCAGCGCAATCAAATCAGCTCCCGCCAGCACCACGTTCCCTGCTCCAAAACCGGGTTGCTCCCACTTGATGGCCCCCGTCTTTAAATCGACGCATTTTAACGGGCCGTTGCCAAATTTCTTAAAGCTGATCATGCCGTAAAGATAACCATCCTTGCACACGGGCGTGCTCCACAAACTGGCCACCTCGGCGTTGCCTTTGATACGCCAAAGTTCCTTGGCGGCAAAGGCTGCGCCATCGCGAGTGACCTGGCAAGCCGCCCCACCTACTTCGTACCCAGCCGTGCAAAAGACGACGTCGCCCGAGACCACCGGTGAGCAACCCGTTGCGGTTCGATAAGTGAACGGAAAGGTCCACAAGGGTTTGCCGCTGCCGGACTCCAAGGATACCAACCCGCTCTGCATGAGATAGATCACCTGGCGCACTCCGTGGATCGTTGCGACGACAGGCGTGGCATGCGTCATTTGCTCGTCGCCGGTTTTCCAAACCACGGCTCCCGTCCCCTTGTCAAATGCGAGCATCGATTGCCCAACCCCGCCGCCAGCGACGTAAACCAGATTCCCGTCAACCAGCGGCGACATTGCGCTCTCCCATCCGATGTTCTTGCCGCCAAATTCCCGCAAAATATCCTGCCTCCAGACCGTTTTGCCGGTTGCGGCGTCGAGGCAACTCAGTGCCATCTGCGCCGAATACACGTAAACCTTGTTACTGCTGAACGCCGGCGTCGAGCGCGGCCCGTCTCCGCCGTTGTTTCCCTCCGCTCCGCTGTCGCCACCCCCACGATACTTGGCCTGGCCGGTCACGGCTGCCCAGGCCTCTTTTCCCGTCTCAGCGTCCAGCGCAACGCAAACCTCCGCCAGCGTACCGTCCGTGTCGCGCGCGATCACGGTGAATACTTTGCCCTCGGCGACCACGACCGAGCTGAAGCCGGCCGGGGTCTTTGCTGTCCAAAGCCGTTTGGGTCCGTCACCGGCCCAGGGCGCCAGGCTCCGCTCAGCAGACACTCCATCACCACTGTTACCACGATATCCACTCCAGTTTTCCGCCGCGCAAAAGAAGCTCCCGGCGGCCAAAGCGCCCAACACAGCAAGGGATCTGAAAAAGACGTTATTCATATAATGTTCGTCGTGAGCGTGGCTCTAATTCGCGGACAAAACAATCTTCAAAGATCTCACCCCGGAGACATCCCGGGATCCAGTTGTTCCAACACTCGGCAAAGCGCGGTCAGGCGCGGCGCTCCCAGTCCTGCTGTTCGTGCCTGGCGGAGCGGTTCCAAGAAGAGGCTGCGCAGCTCCAACGGCTGGCGGCGCTCAAAATCAATGAGCGTGGAAGCCTTGTAAGGCCCCATCGCGCGCGTCCGCGCGATTTGTTGTTCAGCCATTTCCACCGGAATCGCAAAGCCCAGGGCTCGCGCTGCGGCAATCACCTCAAGCATTAGTTCCTGGAGCAACCTGAACCACCTTTCGTCGCTCAACAGCTCGGCGGTTGTCAAACAGGGCTGCAACCCCGCCCCGACGGAAACCCGTCCGCTCTGGACCGCGTCCCATCCGGCGGCACTGGCGACCCCGAGACCGTTGAAGGGAATGTTCCAGGTAAGCTTCTCCCAATGCGCCCGGGCCAGGTCATCGGTGACGGTGCATGGAACCCCGGCGTCGCGAAATCGTCCGGCGATGTCGTGGGTGCGCGGCTCCGGCCGGCGCAGGAATTCTCCCAGGATGACCTGGCCGTGGGCAATGTGCTGAACGATCCCCGGCTCAAGACGGTTGAGGCAAACGAAACAAAGGCCGCCCATAATTTGGTCGACGGAGGCAATCGCGGCGAGCTGCTCCTCGTTTCTCAACCCATTTTGCAGGGTCAGCAGCACAGTCGCCGGCCCCAGGAGCGGTGGCAGCAAGCTGGGGAATTGATCGTTGGCGGTCGTCTTGAGAGCAATGATCACCAGGTCACACGTGCCGATGGCTTCTGCGGTACGGGCGCATTTGGGCTGGACGCGAAAGTCCCCCTGCGGGCCGCGGATTTGCACACCCCGGAGCCGCACGGCCTCGAAGTCCGAGCGGAGCAAAAAATGCACCTCCTCGCCGGCGCGGGCGAGGTTTGCGCCGTAGAAGCTGCCCAATGCCCCGCAGCCAACCACCGCGATCTTCATTTCACGATCTGCGACTTGCGCCGCGCGAGAATGCGAAACGACCGGTTCGTTGCCAACCCCGGGCGCAACAAAAAAGGCACCCTGAAACCTTCAGAGTGCCTGCAGGACAAAAGGAAAATTACTTCGCGCCAAGGATGGCGTCTTTCGCGGCTTTCGCGACGCGGAATTTCACGACCCGTTTCGCGGGGATCTTGATCGCCTGGCCCTTGTTTGGCCCGAATTGCATGGTCATTTCACGCGCGGGGCGATTCACCAACACGAGTTTTCCGAGACCGGGTACCGTGAAAGTGTGTTTGGCCTGTTTGTAGGCCAATTCGGCGACCGTATCGAGCGCCTCAACAGCCTGTTTTTTGGTGATACCGGTCTTCTCAGCAATCGTGGCGGCGATTTGCGATTTGGACATTGCTTTTGCCATAGTCAGTTCGGTGTGTTTGTTGTTGATTTGGTTTACAAAAGTCTTGTGACTTGGCTCGAATTAACGCCGTTCAGCGCATGCGTGCAAGCAGAAAATCATAAATCCTGAGGGAAAATTCGGGTGTTTTATGGGTGATTTATGCCGGCGCTTTCAACCCGGGCTTGACTTCAAACCCCGTTCAATCAACATCCACCCGTGGCGCTTTTCAC
>JANXQE010000745.1 GCA_025356925.1 Limisphaerales bacterium
TCCTTTACGGCGTCAGCCGATTCCTCTTCACGGCACTGGCTCTGGCCGTAGTGCTGTCCCTCCTCGCATCTTATGTTGTGGCGTTAACGGTCGTACCGCTCTTTTGCGCGAAATGGATCAAGGGTCACCAGACTCAAGAGACCGCCGGGCATGCGGAACCCCATGGTTGGGGGCAGCGCTTTAACGTCTGGTTCAACCGCAAGTTCACGCAAATGCTCGACCGCTATGAAGATGTTCTCAAGCTAGCGTTAATTCGGCCGCTGGCTACGGTGCTGGGCATCACTGGCTTGTTCGTGTTTAGCCTGGCTCTTTATCCGCTGATCGGCAAAGCCTATTTCCCCAGAACGGATCCCGGCCAGTTCGTCATTAATCTCAAGGCGACGACCGGCACGCGCATCGAGCGCACGGACGAAATGGTCGCACAGGTCGAAAAGATAGTCCGCGAGATCGTGCCAGCGAAAGAGCTGCGCATTATTGTTTCCAACATCGGCGTGACGCCAGGATTTTCGTCCATCTACACACCGAATTCCGGACCGCACACGGCTTTCGTGCAGGTGGGCCTGGAAGAAAACCACCACCTGAGCAGCTTCCAGTACATGGACCTGGTGCGAGAGCGGTTGCGCCACGAGATGCCGCAGCTCTCGACTTACTTCCAAACCGGCGGTTTAGTGGACGCGATTCTCAACCTGGGCATGCCAGCCCCATTGGACATTCAAGTCGACGGGATGGACATGGAGGCAACCCACGCCATTGCCCTGGAGATCGCACAAAAAGCCCGAGCTATGCCCGGTGTTAGTGACGTTCTGGTGCCGCAAGATGTCGATTATCCGGCACTGAAACTGGAGATTGACCGCGTGCGTGCGAGCGAACTCGGTTTGAACGAGAAGGAGGTGGTAGGCAATGTAATCACCGCGTTGACCTCGGACGGCATGATTGCTCCCAGCTTCTGGGTGGATCCCAAGAGCGGCAACGACTATCTACTGACTATCCAATATCCCGAAGGGTTTGTGAAAAACCTCGCCGACCTTTCATCCGTTCCGTTACGTGGTGTCCATTCCTTGCACCCCACCCGTCTCGATACGGTCAGTCATCTCCGGCACTTTAAAGCGCCGACCGAGGTGGATCACTACAGTCTTCGCCGGGTGATGGACATTTATGTCTCGCCCACCGGCGAGGATTTGAGCCACGTGTTGAGCGGAGTGGAAACCATTCTGCGCGAAACCAGGCGGCCGGATAATGTCCGGGTTTCCGTTCGCGGCTCGGCCAATGCGATGCAAGTCTCTTTCCGGAGTTTTGGCTTCGGCCTGATTCTCTCGACTGTGCTGGTCTATCTGATCCTGGTGGCGCAGTTCGAGTCTTTCGTGGATCCCTTGCTGATTTTGCTGGCAGTACCGACCGGTTTAACAGGCGTGTTGCTGATTCTGTTCGGAACCGGGACTACGCTCAATGTGATGTCGTTGATGGGGGTGGTCATGATGGTGGGAATCGTCGTATCCAACAGTATCCTGATTGTGGAGTTCACCAATCGACTGCGACACGAGGGCCGTCCGTTGAAGGAGGCTGTCTCTTTAGCCTGTCGGGTGCGCCTGCGCCCCGTGTTGATGACCTCTTTGGCCACGCTGATCGGCCTGATTCCCATGGCGGCGAAATTGGGCACCGGCAGCGAAGCTTACGCTCCACTTGCTCGGGCCATCATCGGCGGATTGGCCGTCTCGGTAGTCTTGACGCTGTTCATTGTCCCGTCGGCTTACTTTCTAATTTATCGTCGCCGCGAGGCCCGCGCGGCCGACCAGGGCTCCAACCCCGCCCTAGGAACGACCGCGGCAGCTTAGCCTATGCTCACGTTCTTGAAGAAAAACGCCTACGTCGCGTTCCTCGGGTTCGGGTTGGCCTTAACTGCAGCTGATGAGCAAAAGCCCTTGACGCTCCGGGACGCCCATGAATTGGCGATTCGAAACAACCCGCAGATCGTAGTGGCCGACCTGAAAGCGCTGGTTGCGCGCGAAGTAACACGCGAAACGAGATCGGCCTACTTCCCGACCATTTCGGCCAACGCGGTGGCGGTGGGCACGACTCAAAATAACACCAGACTTGAGGCCATCGGCGCACTAAATAATCCTTCGATTTTTGATCGAAATGCCGAAGGATTGATGATCAGCCAACTCATCACCGACTTTGGCAGGACGGCTAATCTCACTGGGAGCGCTCGGCTTCGGGCTGAGGCGCAAGCCAACAATGCGCAGGCAACCCGAGAGCAGATTTTGCTCGCTACAGACGCCGCTTTTTACGGAGCGCTCCAAGCGCAATCAGTGACGCGTGTAGCCCAACAGACCGTCACGGCCCGGCAGGCCTTTTTGGAGCAGGTGGGCGCGCTGGCCACCAACAAACTACGATCGGATCTCGACGTTAGTTTCGCTCGGGTCAACCTCGAGGACGCCCGGCTGCTTTTGAGCAAAGCTCAAAATGACTTAGAGGCAGCTTTCGCGGAACTCTCGACCCTAATGGGTGTGCGAGAGCCGGTGAGCTATCGACTGGCCGAACAACCACTCCCACCCGAGGTTTCCACCAATGTTGCCGATTTCGTGCGACAAGCCTTGGGCTCCCGGCCGGATTTGCTCAGTCTCAGAAACCAGCAGGGAGCCGCCCGTAAGTTTGCCCGCGGAGAGAAGGCTTTAAGATATCCGACTATATCCGCCGTCGGCAGCGCTGGCGTCTCCCCGGTCCATGATGATCAATTGCCAGACCACTACGCGGCTGCGGGAGTGGTGATGAGTCTTCCGTTGTTTGCGGGTGGTTATTACTCAGCCCGGCAACATGCCGCGGAGCTGGAAGCTGAAGCAAGCGAAGCGACCCTGCGAGATCTGGAGAACAACGTCATCCGCGATGTCCGGATCAGCTGGCTCAACGCACAGAATGCTCTAGACCGCTTCCATATCACCGGCCAGCTTCTGGAGAACGCGCGACAATCCTATAACCTGGCCCAGGCTCGGTATAAAAACGGGATCAGTTCCATCGTCGAATTTGATCAAGCCGAGCTCAATCTGATCTCGGCCCAGATTTCTTACACCACCACGCAATACGAATACCTCGTCAAACGATCCGCTCTGAGCTTCCAAACCGGGACCTTGCGATGAGGTGAATTAGAAAAAATGAACGCTCACGACAGTTGGTGCGAAAATCCAATCGCGAAAGCGAAAGTGGATTGTTTTGGGCTTACGCGGATGAAGGGATTGAAGTTTCCTGGTGACGGCAATTGGCCGGGAAGCGTGCCGGTGTGGAAACGATACTCCGCGGCCTCTGCTTGTGTTCTTATTGCCTTCTTGATTCGGTTTCTACTCACACCTGTTCTGGGTGAAGAACTGCCTTTCATGCTGTTTATTGCAGCGTCATTGATTGCCGCCTGGTATGGTGGAGCCGTTACCGGAATAGCAGCTTTGGCGTTCGGTCTTTTCCTGGCCGATTACATTTTTTTGCCCACCTCCATCCTGGATAAGCACTGACGCTTACCTCTGGGAATCGAACCGACGCGTAAAATTGGGGGAAAGTGAATGGCTTCGTTTTATCCAGAGCCCCTACGAAAAATGGGTTCGCACATCACCCGAGTCTACAAGCCGAAGCTGCTGTTAGATTACTTTTCATGTAACCGTTCACGGTTTAGCGGGT
>JANXQE010000765.1 GCA_025356925.1 Limisphaerales bacterium
AGAAGCCGTGATCCGCCATGTTCAGGACAAGATTGCGTCCCATGACGCCCAGGCCGACCATCCCGATTTCATGTTGTTGTGATTTCATAGAATTCCTCCAGCATCATTTTTTTATCGCGACTCGTTTCAGTGATGTGCGGACGCCTTTACCGAGCTTTTTGAGAGCCGCACCTTTGTGCATGGCCATGTGGTCAGTCTTGTCGCTCTTGATCAAATACTGCGGCTCATCCTTCGAGGCGCGGACGATGTAGGTCTTGAACTTGATGGCGGAGGTGACCTTCTTTCTGATCGTTCCGCGGACGCGGCCCGCTTCCGAGTTCCACTCTACATGATCTCCAACTTTGAATTCGTGTTTCATACGTTCCCATCTCATGCATCTGGCTTCGGGTTGGAAGTTTTAGCCGGCAACCGCCCCTTGAGATCCTCGGCTGTGAACGGTCCGGGCTCGGCGATCAGTTGGCGGGCGGCCTCCACCTGCTCCCACACATTCCACAGCAACACACCTCGGACGCGACCGCTCTGTAAATAGTAGATGACGCCTTCTTCGTTGGGCCGCTTCCAATCAGCAAAGGTCTCCAATCGTGAATCCAGTTCGCCGACGGCTTCGTATCCCAACTCGAACAGGTCGGAGTAAAAAGACGGCAGGTGATCGTAAGGCTCGGATTTACCCGCCATGTTTCGACCCGCCAACCGCCCCATCGAATTCGCGTTATCCTCATGTTCGACTCGAATGCGCCTTCCCAAGGCAGGGTTGTAGAATGCAGCAACATCTCCTGCCGCATAAATGTCGGGCTCGCTGGTGCGCATGAACTCGTCCACGACGATTCCGTTTTCCACCTTCAGCCCGATGGTTTGGGCAAGCTCAACGTTTGGCTCAATGCCGACTCCCGCCACCACGCCGTCCACCACGATTTTACGATTAGTGCTCGTATTCAAAACACACTGGTTGCCGAGTGTTTTCAAACCAGTAGTCTTTTCGCCGGCCAAGACCTCAACACCCTTTTGTTTGTAGAAGTTGGACACAAATTGAGCGAGTGCGTGCGGGAACACGCGGTCTCCAATGTCCTTGCCGGGGAAGATCATCACTACTTCCTTCCCGTTCAGGGCCAGCGCCGCAGCGATTTCCGAACCGATAAAGCCACCACCGATTACAGCAAACCGCCGACCTGTTTCGGTGAGGGCACGAAGCCGCCGGTAATCCGCAAGGGAGCGAAAGTAAATGATCTGGTCCTCGCCGAACGGAAGGAGTCGCGGCTTTCCGCCCGTAGCCAACAAGAGTTTTTGGTAGGTGAAAATGTCTCCCTTATCGTCCACAACACGCTTCTGCGCGGGAACTATCTCTTTGACGACGCGGCCCAGGTGAACCTTAACCCCTTTGTTCTCGGTTTTGCGCCAGATGGTGTCCAAGGTCTTTCCCTTCCAAAGCGCCTTCGAGAGCGGAGGACGATCGTAAGGAGCGTCCAGCTCTGCGCTGATCAGCCCGATCTTGGCGGTTGAATCGACTTCGCGGATGCCATCCACTGCGGCGGCTGCGGTCATCCCGCCGCCGATGATCAAATACTGGTAGTTCGTCATAATTTGTTGTCTCCGATGCTTTTCATTCACTTAAGTTTCCAGAACTGACACCTTGCCCAGTCGGCGTAAGTGACGTTCTCCCTCATTAAATCGGGCGGCCAGGAAGGCTTCGGTCAAATCCCAGGCGAGCGCGTAACCGATTACGCGCGCGCCGAAAAAGATCACGTTCATGTCGTCGTCTTCCACCCCTTGGTGAGCGGAAAAGATGTCATGAATCAATGCCGCCCGTACTCCTTTCACCTTGTTGGCAGCGACGCACGCTCCCACTCCGCTTCCGCAGATCGCCAGCCCCCGCTCCACCCCGCCACGCGCCACGTCCAGAGCCAGGGGCACGACGTAATCGGGATAATCGTCTTCCGGAGTCAAACTGGACGCGCCGAAGTCCACGACCTCGTGGCCGGACTCACCCAGCGCTTTGGTCAGTTGTTCTTTCAGAACAAACCCCGCATGATCCGCTGCAATTCCGACACGCATCAGTTTGGATCTCCCTCGTTACGCCACACCTCCACGGCTTCCTCCACGGTCATCTGATGAAGGCCGAGGCGTTTCCCGTCCACTAATTTCATCGCACGTTCGTAAACCTTCTCCACGGTGAAACCGTACTCGCGCATCATAATCTTCCCCGGGGCGGACGCACCAAAACGGTCCACTCCAATCACGTCACCCTCACCGCCCACATACTTGCACCACCCTTGAGTCGCACCCGCGTCAACCGCAAGCCGTGCGCGCGCGGACGGAGGAAGAACCGAGTCGCGATAACTTCGAGGCTGGGCCTCAAACAACTCCCAGCTCGGCATGGACACGATCCGAACGTTGATCTCGTTCTCGTTCAGTTTTTGGCAGGCCGCCACGATCAAACTGACTTCCGATCCGGTGGCGATTAAAATGATGTCCGGTTTGCCATTGGGAGCATCGGCCAAAATATACGCACCGCGCCGCAAACCATCTGCCGGGGCAAATTGGGTGCGGTCAAGTGTGGGCACATCCTGCCGCGTCAAGATCAGCGCGACCGGTCGATTCCGTGTCTCAATTGCGACGCGCCACGCCACAGCCGTCTCGTTCGCATCGCAGGGGCGGATGACGAGCAAGTTTGGGATCGCGCGCAGTGAGGCCAACTGCTCGATCGGCTGATGCGTTGAGCCATCTTCGCCAAGAGCGATGCTATCGTGGGTGAAAATGAAAATCACCCCCTGTTCCATCAGCGCCGCCAGTCGAATCGGAGGCCGCATGTAATCCGAAAAAATGAGGAACGTCGCTGTGAATGGAATGACGCCGCCATGCACCGCCAACCCATTCGCGATTGAACCCATCGCGTGCTCGCGAACACGAAAGTGCAGGTTGCGTCCGCCATAACTCCAGCCGCCGCCCGTCGATCCCTGCAAGTTGCCGGTCTCGTCGCGCGAGTTTTCGAAATCCCCCATCCCCTTAAGGGCTGTCCGGGTGGATGGGTCTAAATCGGCCGAGCCGCCGATCAGCGAAGGAAGTTTCCAACTGATCGCGTTCAATACTTTGCCCGACGCGGTGCGGGTCGCCATGCCTTTCGGATCGGTCGGGAAAATCGGGATGTCGGTGTCCCAGCCTTCAGGCAACTCGCCAGCCATCCCTTGCTGAAATTCCTTGGCGAGGTCGGGGAAAACTTTCGAATACTCCGAGAATCTCACCGCCCATTCCGCTTCGGCCTGTTTTCCGTTTTCAATTGCCAGACGGAAATGCGCGCGTGCTTGGTCTGGAATGTAAAACGGCGGATCGTGTGGCCAGCCCAACGCTTGTTTCGTCAATTTCACCTCTTCCTGGCCGAGCGGCGAGCCGTGCGCCTCAAAAGTGTCCTGCTTGTGCGGCGAGCCATAGCCGATATGCGTACGCACGAGAATCAGCGAGGGGCGTTTCCTCTGGGCTTGCGCCGCCCGAATCGCGCGGTCAATCGCGTCCGGATCGTTTCCGTTCTCAACCGTTTGTGTGTGCCAGCCATAAGCTTCGAAACGCCTGGCACAATCTTCCGTAAACGTGAGGTTGGTCGTGGCGGAAAGCGTGATGTGGTTGTCGTCGTAGAGGCAAATCAGTTTGCCAAGCTTCAAATGACCCGCGAGCGACGCGGCCTCAGACGATACTCCTTCCATTAAATCGCCGTCGCTGACCAGCGCGTAAGTGTAATGATTGACGATCTGGTGGCCCGGACGGTTGTAGTGTGCCGCGAGATGGTCTTCCGCGACCGCGATGCCGACGCTGTTGGCGAATCCCTGCCCGAGTGGCCCGGTCGTTGTCTCCACACCCGGCGTCAGTCCGCGCTCGGGATGACCAGGAGTTTTGCTACCCCACTGGCGAAATAATTCAATTTGTTCGAGTGGCAGATCGTAGCCCGTCAAATGCAGCAAGCTGTAGAGCAACATCGAGCCGTGTCCGGCAGACAGAACAAATCGGTCCCGATTGAACCAATGCGAATTGGCCGGATTGTGCCGGAGAAATCGTGTCCACAACACGTAGGCCATCGGAGCAGCACCCATCGGCAGGCCTGGATGACCGCTGTTGGCCTTCTCCACAGCGTCCACCGACAGGAAACGAATCGTGTTGATGCACAGGTTATCCAATTCGACCGATGAGCAAGTGTTGGGAGATTCCATTTTCAATGGGATTCCTCCTTGTTCTCAAGCGAGCGCATCGCCTGGGTCCTCGCATCGCAATTTAATTTATCTGCCTATGCAGTTGTCTCTTGTTCTTTTCTGTGGTAATTCTGTGCAGTGCCCGAGTATCCGAAGACGATTATCGAGTTTCGGGAGTGGTTTGCCACTGAGCAAGCGTGCCGCG
>JANXQE010000006.1 GCA_025356925.1 Limisphaerales bacterium
GCCTTGTTTCGGGTTTCGGATTTCGGCCTTCGGATTTCATCAGTTGCGGCGGTGCCAACGGTAAAACGCGCAAGGATTTCCGCTTACCCTTCGTTGCCATTTGTTGCGCATAATTTGTTTATCGTGCTAAAGCCGCTTATCGGTCGATGTCCGGGATGACCAAATCGAGGCTGCCCATGAAGGCCAGCGCATCGGGCAGGAGCATGCCCCGGCTGGCCTCCTCAAACAGGCTAAGGTTGGACAGGCAGGGCGTGCGCAATTTGACGCGATAGGGGATCTCTTTATTGTCGCTGACCAGGCGGACCATGAAGCGGCCGCGGGCGGCCTCAACGGCGCAGCAATAATCACCGGCTGGAAGCTTCAGAACGCGCGGCACCTTTTCCGCCATCACCGGTCCTGAGGGCAGTTTGGTCAGAGCCTGCTCGATGATGCGCAAACTTTGGACGATCTCCTCGAGGCGCACCAGGTAACGAGCCATCGAATCCCCTTCGGGGAAGCAGGGGATATCAAATTCAAGCTCGGGGTAAACCGAGTAGGGCTCGGCTCTCCGCACGTCGTACGGGATGCCGGAGCCTCGAATCACCGGACCGCTGGCGCCGTATTTGCGGCACATGTCCCCGTTAACCGGTCCGATGCCGATCAGGCGTTTGCGGAGGATAATGTTATCGGTGACCAACGCGCGGTACATCTTTAACCGCGGCCGCATGTGGGCTATGAAGGCGCGTGTGCCTTCGAGAAAGGCATCGTCTACATCGTTGTAAAGCCCGCCGATGCGGTAATAGGCATAGGTTAAACGCGCCCCGCAGACGCTCTCAAGCAAGTCGAGGATCTTTTCCCGGTCATCGAATGCGTAAAGCAGCGGGGTGAACCCGCCCAGGTCCAACAGAAAAGCGCCCCACCACACCAGATGGCTGGAGATCCGATTCAGCTCGGACGTAATCACCCGCAGGTACTCCGCCCTGGGCGGGACTTGAAGTTTGGCCGCACGCTCGATGACGCCCACGAACGCGTGCGTGTAGGTCATCGCCGACAGGTAATCAATCCGGCTGGTGTTTGGAAGATATTGGGCGTAGGTGCGGTTCTCGCCCATTTTCTCCTGCATCCGATGGATATAGCCGCATACCGGTTCGGCACGCGTGATGAATTCGCCGTCCATGGTCAGTTTGACCCGGAGCACGCCATGAGTTGCCGGATGCTGCGGCCCAAGATTCAGGACAAACGTCTCCTGCGGCGCTTCGCGCGCCAACTCACTGGCGGTTTCTTCTTTGGCGATCACGTGGTGAAATCTTTCCTCAACGGATGGTAAGTGGCGTCTTCTGGCAGCAGGAATGGAGTGAGGTTGGGATGGCCCGCGAAGTGAATCCCAAAGAAGTCGTGAGTCTCGCGCTCATGCCAATCAGCGCCGGGAAACACGCCCGAAATCGTCGGAATCTCCGGGTTTTCACGCGGGATACGTGACCGGACGACGACTCGCAACCCGGTGACCGGATGGAAATAGTCATAGACGACTTCCATCTTGCCCTCCGCCAACCAATCCACCCCAGTGATGGTATCCAGCGCGAAGCCTTCCCGGTCCAGTTCGATAGCGGTGGAAACCACCTGCTCGGCTGGAACAGTCGCATCCAGGTGATAGCCTTTGATGGCATAATCGACGGCTTGGAATGGGATGCTGGATCGCGTCAGCAGGTCCGGATTTGGCCGGGGTGACAGAACCGGAATCACCTGCGCTGGCGCAGTCGCGGTTCCGGCCGATTGCGGCTGACCAAGGGCCGAAGGTTGATGGGGTCCGGTGTCGCTCATGATGCGGGTTCGGGAGTTGTCGGCAAATCAGTCCGGCTTTACCACCGGCCAGCGCCGTTTTCCGGTTAGTTTCTCTTCCAGCTTCAGGAGTCCTTCGATGAGGGCTTCGGGTCGTGGCGGACATCCCGGGATGAAGACGTCCACAGGAAAAAGCTTGTCCACGCCCTCAACGACGGCGTATTGCCCGGGAAATACGAACGGGCCACCGGAAATCGCGCAGTTGCCCATGGCAATCACCCACTTAGGTTCGGGCATCTGGTCGTAGAGCGTCTTCACCGCGGACGCCATCTTCTTATTGATCGTGCCGGCCACGATCATCACGTCGGCCTGGCGCGGCGAAGGTCGGAAGACCTCGGCTCCAAATCGCGCCAGGTCAAAGCGAGCGGCTCCGGCCGCCATCATTTCGATGGCGCAGCAGGCCAGTCCGAACGTCAAGGGCCACAATGAATTGGCGCGGCCTAGATCAAGTAACTGGTCGAGCTTCCCAAACCTCACGTAAGGGGCACAGTCCTTTAGGATTTGCTCGTCTTGGGTTTCCATTCAAAAATCCCTTTCTTCCACGCGTACACAATCACCAGGGAAAGAATTCCCACAAAAATCAGCATCTCGAAAAAGTCGCGGCCCCCCAGCTCCTTGACCCGGTTATAGACCAAGGCCACGGGAATCAGGTAGAGGACATCCACAGCGAACGCGACGAAAACCAACGCGTAGAGGTAATAGACGGCGCTGTACCGGATCCACGCATCACCGATCGGGTCCATGCCGCACTCGATGAATTGCCCGGTTTTGTTGGCGTAGTTTCGGGTTTTGCGCGCGGAGATCAGATGGACTAACACGATCGGGCCCAGCGCGAAAACCAGGCCGGCCGCGCAAAACGCGAACACGTATATCAAATCTCCGGACAACACGTCGTCCATATCGCCGTAATTTCAGGAAAAACCGGCGTTCCCAACAACACATAAGGTGCCAATTACTCACCCTCTATTGGCATCGTCATTGCATAAGGAGGTTATAGGAGAGTCGGGTGATGCATACGTGAGTCTTATTTAACAGAAAACCGCGAGTATACGGTTAGCCCCGATTATGCCCCTCTGCCCAACAAATCACTCAGCCCAGGGTTGCGAAGAACGAGCTGACTTGGGAAAAACATCATTAGATACCATGAACAATGATAATGGTTGCATCAGCCAGATGACCGCCGCATGTTCGCTCCGTGGCGCAGTCTCAGGGTTGCCGAATGTTTTTCGGACGGATACCCCAGGGTAGCGCGCCGCGCGCAACCCTGGGCTGAGTGATTGCAATCCCGTTGGGATTCCGTTGGGATTCCGTTGGCAGCCCAGGGCCTTTCTTTCGGGTTTCGCGCTTCTAGTTTCGATCTTCAGGGCGCAGCCCCGCAGGGTGTGCGTTCAAACGCACAGTGACGGAAATAGGGTTGGTGCGGTATAGAACAGGCGTGCATAAGGCCCCTGCAAGGTCCTTTCTCGGCTGGCCGGTTTTCGTGGGATTTCCGGATGGCTTCGGGCACGCTTTTTGGATTCCAAGCATTTCCGCTTTGTGACCGTTTCGATTATTCGCGCCAGCCAACAAACCAACGCCCTCTTGACAAACCAGGATGAATTGTTAAGATCCTTAAATAACACCTGAGAACCATGAAAACCCGCCCAAGTTCTTCTAGTCTTGCTAGTGCCTTCACATTGATCGAATTGCTCGTCGTGATTGCGATCATCGCCATTCTGGCCGCGATGCTTTTGCCCGCGCTCTCGCAGGCTAAAAACCGCGCCCAGGAAACCACCGACCTCAATAACAACCGTCAAATCATGCTGAGCATGGTCATGTATGCTACCGACCAGAATGACCAGATGCCGGGTTGCGGATGGGGAACCGACTCAGACAGTTGGGCGCATGCCAAGAACCCTCCCATTTACGCCGGTGCCACAACTCCAAACACGTTCCCGAACCAATATTCTAACCAGGTCAACTTTGAGCACGGCGGCGAACTCCATCCTTACTACAAAACGGCCAAAATCCTTCTTTGCCCTGCCGACAAGCCAGACGGGCTCTATTACCAGCGCAACATATTGTTCACCAGCTATGTCTGTAACGGAGCCATCTGCGCCTACGGCAACCTGGCTGGCAAGGACGGAGTAGCCGGCCATGGCAGCTACAAAATCACTCAATTCAAACCGATGTCGATCATCCTATGGGAAGCAGACGAAAAGACGCCTTTTTACTTCAATGATTGCTCCAGCTTTCCAGACGAAGGCATTTCGGGCCGGCATGGGAGGGGGGCTACGGTCGGATTGGTCTCCGGTAGCACCGAAAAAATCTCAGTGGCCCAGTTTTATAGTAATAAATACGCTGGGGCGCAGGGTTCGCGCGGAGCCGGGATTCCTCCTCAAGGTTTGCCAAACCAACTGTGGTGTAATCCGGCTAAAGCCAATGGTTTGCAGTAAATTGGAAACCAACCACTGCAGAGGAGTGTGATATGACAGGTTTCAGGTTAAAGCGTTATTTGGTAGTTTCGGTCGGCCTGCTCGCGGCCACCGGGATGATTTCGGGCTGCTCAAAGAAGCAAGCCCAGTCCTCAGGAACACAGCCAGTCGCTTCTGACGTGGCGGCAACATCTGCGCCTGCACCCGAGACGCCGACTGCTGACGCGGCGGCTCAACCCCCGACCGGTCCGGTGCTGGATGCCTCGCAAATGGAGGGCAACGCCAAGCAGGCCATGGCTGAAGCAGATGCCGCGTTGCGGCAAAAGGAGTACGAAAAAGCGGTGCGCACTATGCTGGCGATCCAGCAAGCTCAGTTGAATGCGCAACAAGCCGCGGCGGCTCATCAACAAATGCTTGCATTGCAGAAGAACTTGGCCCTCGGCGTTGCGAGTGGAGATCCGAACGCGATCGCGGCAGCCCAACTCCTTCGCGCCGGTCGCAGTCACTAAGCTATCGCGCGGTGATGCTCTTCGCGCCTGACACGAAGCGTCAGCCTCGTGTCAATTTGGCCACGTACGCCCCGTCAGCATTTGCAGAGAACGGCAGCAGCTCCCGTTCGCGTTCGAGATCGAATCCCGGAGAAGCCCTTAAAAACGCTTCAATGACTTGTTGGTTTTCTTCCGGCTCAAGGCTGCAGGTGCTATAGACGATCATCCCGCCTGGCCGAACCAGAGCGGCGGCCTGCCCAAGCAATTCCAATTGGGTCCTCCGCAACCGCTCGATTTCCTGGGGACTGACACGCCAGCGCAAATCCACCCGCCTTCGCATGACACCCGTGTTCGAGCACGGCGCATCGACCAAAACACGGTCAAAGTGCGGAGTGCTTTGGGAGCGGGGAGTGGGGAAGGACTGAGAAGGCAGGCCGGTACCCTGAAGGCTGTCGGGTGAGGCGGGTGCGACACAGGTTACGCCGAGTCGCGCGCAGTTGCTCTCAACCAACTTAAACCTTTCCGGGCTAATATCGTGCGCAACGAGGCGGCCCTTGTTGCCTATCAGTTGGGCGATGTAGCTCAGTTTGCCGCCCGGGGCAGCGCAGAGGTCGAGGATGGCCTCGCCGGGTTGAGGACCCAGTTCGCGCACCACGAGCAACGTGCTCGGGTCCTGGATATAGAAGAATCCCTGCTGAAAGCTGGGCAACCGATTCAGCGGCGGATGCGATTTGAGTTCGAAAACGATATTCTCATCGAACCAATCCCGCGCGACAAAATCGTATTCCACATTTTCTTCGCGCCAGATCGGGAGGAGCTTCGCGGCATCGATCTTGAGCGTATTGACCCGGGCGAAGGTTTTGGGCGGGGCATTGTTCCAGGCGAGCAGCTCGGTCGTTTTCGCCAAACCCCAGCGGGCCTGCCAGCGGGCGACGAGCCATTCCGGGTGCGAGTAGCCCAGGTGGGGGTGACTGCTCTTCAGGTCTTCCAACAACTTGCGCGTGGGCTCGAACTCTCTCAAATATCCTCGCAACAAGGCGTTGACGAATCCAGCTTGTGGCCCGAAGCCGCGGCGCTTGGCCAGTTCCACTGTCACATGAACGGCGGCGTGGTTCGGGATGCGCTCGAGCCAAAAGATCTGGTACAGGCCGAGGCGCAGCAGGTTTTGCAGGGGGACCTTTTGGATGCGGTTTCCGGTTTTGCGGGCGATTAACCAGTCCAGCGCCGTCTGCCAGCGCACGATGCCATAGACCAGTTCCTGGCACAGTCGGCGATCGGCGGTGGGAAGGGGCGCTTCGACCAAGGCCTGTTCGAGCAAATCCTCGGTGAACTCCCGCTCTACGCGGCGCCCCAGCACCTCGACCGCAATTTCTCTTGGTTTTTCGCCGCTCACAATCTTTAATAAAGCCATTCCCCGGGTGGGGCGCGAGCTAGAAGATACCTTTATGAGAGAAGAATTCGAGAAAATGGCGAGTGCCGGCAAGCTGGATCGCCGCCACATCGACGCTTTGGTCGTGCTGACCACCAGCGGCTTCTGTATGCATCGCAGTTGGGGTTTTGGAAAGATCCGCACCGTGGACACGGTATTTACCCGGTTCACCATTGATTTTCCCAACAAACCTGGACACACGATGGATTTGGCGTTCGCCGCGGAATCGCTCAAGGCCATTCCCAAGGACCATATCCTGGCCCGGAAAGCCGCGGACCTCGACGGCCTGCGCCAGATGGCGGCTACCAATCACTTGGAGTTGGTCAAATTGGTGCTCAATAGCTACAGCGGCAAAGCGACGACCGACCAGATCCAGCAGGCATTGGTTCCGGAAGTAATCCGGGATGATTGGAAGAAGTGGTGGGAAGCGGCCAAGCGCGAGCTTAAGAAGGACGGCCACTTTCAGGTGCCGTTAAAAAAGACCGAGCCGATCGTCTATCAGGTCAAAGAGGTCTCGCTGCAGGACCGGCTCATGGAAGAGTTCCGGCCCGCGAAAGGGTTGAAAGCCCGGCTTCTGGTTGCCAGTGAATTGCTGAAAAATGCCGCGGACCTGGCGGACAAGCAAGCCGCCGCCACGGAGGTCATCGCCGCCTTGAACGCGGAGATCCCCAGCTATCAGCGCACCCAACCCGCCGTCGCCCTGGAAGCAATCTTTGCCCGGGACGACCTGCGCGAAATGGCCGGCCTGCCCCCGGCTCCGGAGGAACTGGGGACGACGGCCATCTGGTCTCAGGATCTTAAACTCGGCCTGTTGATGGAGCAATTGCCCGCCGCCAAACACCGCCGCGCGCTGGAATCCTTCAAAGCCGCCAAACCGGAGCAATGGACCGAAGCGCTGCGAAACACTTTGAACACGGTGACCGCGAAGCTCTGCCGCGAGTTTGCCAGCCTGCTGATCCATGAAGGGAAAATGGAGCAGCTCAAGGAGACTTTGGCGCGCGTCATCAGCCAGCATACCGCCAGCAGTGAGCTTCTGCTTTGGCTGGCGAAGGACCGCAATGATTCTTATGCCGACATTCTCGGACCAGAAGTCTTCCGAGCGATGCTGACGGCCATGGAACGCGACCAATTCAACGAGCGCCGCTCCAACCGCCTGCGGGATTTCATCCTGGACGACCAGGAACTGTTGGTCGAACTCATCGGCTCGGCGGATCTCGAAGTCATCAAAGACCTGACCCGCGCGCTCCAACTCTCCCCGTCGTTCGACGATATGGATAAGCGCTCCTTGCTGGCGCGAATCGTAAAAAGCTATCCGGCCATCCAGTCGCTTATCTCCGGTGAACAAACCAAGCAGGAATCGCACCTGGTGGTCTCCTGGGAAAGTCTCGAGCGGCGCAAAAACGATTACCGTGAGATGGTGGAGAAGAAGATCCCCGCGAACTCCAGGGAAATTGCCATCGCCCGCAGCTATGGCGATTTACGGGAGAACCATGAGTACAAAGCGGCCAAGGAAATGCAAAAACTGCTCATGAAGCAGAAATCGGAGATGGAAAACCAGCTTGTCCAGGCCCGAGGCACGGATTTCGCCAACCCCAAGACCGACACGGTCAGCATCGGCACCATCGTCCGCGCCACGGATCTCGAGGCTAATCAACCTGAACAATTTACGATTCTCGGGGCTTGGGATTCGGATCCGGAACGCGGCATCGTCAGTTATCTCTCCCCGATGGCCCAGGGGCTGCTCAATCATAAAGTGGGTGACCAGGTGGAGTTTGAAGTCCACGGCCAACGGCACAACCACCGCATCGACACCATCGAGCCATACAAGACGGGTTAACGCATCGCCTGTAGCGCAGATTTTCAATCTGCTCTACCGCAGACCCCCATTCCTTGAATAATCCCGGATCGGGTGTATCTTGGTTTTTAATTACCATCGCACGGTTACCAAAAAATCGTCCTATGGATTACATACACGACCCGGCGAGAGAAGGAAAAGCAGGCGAACCGGTCCAAGCCTCGGTTCTGATGGAGCGCGAGGACTTCTGGGCGGATACGTGCCGTGAAATCACCCAAATGCAACATGCCTCTCATGCAACCGTGGATCTGTATCGCCAGTACGGATGCCGCTTTTGCACACCTGGACGGCAGCAAATCCAATCCGTTTTGAACGCATTGGATTCGGCAGTGCCGCGATGGGAGAAGGAGCACCCGGAGCTGTTTTACCAAACTCTCGAACTGAACTACCCGGAAATGGTCCACCGCGCTTGAGTCGACCACGGCGCTTTTATGCTGTTTCGCGGCCTCTGAGCGGTCGGGCGCGGCCGACAAAGCTTTGACATGCGCCGATTTTAAGCCAGATTGCACGCAGGGGTGAGCACAGCGAACCCGAGAGAGCCATGGCGGCGAGCGAGAAGTTTTTAAAAGGGCAGTTGTTGCTGGACAGTGGCCAGCTCCGGGGCTCGTTTTTTCAACGATCAGTCATCTTGATCTGTCAGCATGATCCCGAAGGGGCGTTCGGTTTGGTCTTAAATCGCGCCGCCGGCACTAATGCCGGAGATATGATCGTGGCGGACTTGCCCGACCCGCTCAAGGCCTCACCGCTTTTTTTGGGCGGCCCGGTCCAGCCTTCCGCCTTGAGTTTTCTGCTTACCGACACCTTTGTTTCCGGCGCGAATGTGATGCCGAACCTGAGTCTGGGCCATTCCCTGGATGCGCTGATGGAAGCCGGCGAATCGTTCTCTCCCACGCAACAGGTCAAGCTGTTTGCCGGTTACGCCGGCTGGAGTCCGGGCCAGCTCGAAGACGAGCTCAAACGGGACGCCTGGCTGACGCACCCGGCCTCGCTCGATTTGGTTTTCGACACCAGTCCGGAGCAGCTTTGGCAAAACATCCTGCGCCAGAAAGGCTGGCAATACCGGTTGCTGGCGCAGATGCCCGAGGATTTGTCCTTAAATTAAGTCCTCAGCAGATCTGCTGCTTGCGCAAGTCTCGGATGCGGTCACGCAACTGGGCCGCCCGTTCGAATTCCTGCCGTTCGATCGCGCGGAGCAATTGATGTTCGAGCTGCTCCAATTCCGAGAGCGGCCGGTTTTTTTGGATCTGGGAGGCCAGTTCCCGCAGCGCCGCTAACGAGCGTCCGCGCTCGAACTGGAATGTTTCATCGTCGAAATCTTCGAGCGCTTCAATTCTTTTGACACCCTCATTCGCAATCTCGAGGGCAGTGGCGTAAGCGCGTTTTTCCAGCTCGATCATGGCCGCCGCGCTCGAGTTGACGCGAATGATGTACGGGCGCCATTTTTCCAGGAACTGCCCGTCTTCCGGGCGTCGGGCGTAGCGATGGATGAAATCGAAAACTCGCAAGTTGCGCGTGGTGTCACGCACCGTTCGCGGCCAGTCTTTGAGCTGGAAAAGCCGCACATAGCGAAAATAGTAGAGTGTGCCTTCGCTAAAAAGTTCGTTGCACTCTCGCCGCCCGAGCTTGAATTCGTCGGCGCGGCCGGCCATTTGCGCCTCTTCCAGGCGGTGGAGGTGATATTCGAGAGCCGATTCGAACCCGTGAGGGCGGGCGCTGTCCGGGCGGCCGTCCAATTCATACTGTTCAATGCCCACGGGCGTACGCACCTGAAGAATTTCTCGTCCATCTTCGCCTTGCGTGAGACGGGCGTCGTTTTCCGGCTCGTACGGCCAGCTCTGCAGAATTTTTCGTATGTCAGCCGATTGCTTCATCCATCTGTCGCGATTATGAGACTTTCGTGGCCACAACTCAATTCACATTGATCCGGGCTACCGGCCGGGTAGCCTTGGGCGGTTATGACATCCATTCCTGCGCGCGAGCTGATTCCTGTCCTCCAGGTCGCGATCGGTCCGGTCATCCTGATTTCCGGGGTGGGTTTGCTTTTGCTGACCCTGACCAACCGATTCGGGCGCGCTGTGGACCGCTCGCGCACGCTCGGCCGTGAAGTGAGCCAGGTCAGCCCGGCCGAGCGCCAACGGTTGACCAGCCAGGTGGACATCCTTTATCGCCGGGCGCGAGTAATCCGCGCATCGATCATTATGGCGGCTATGAGCCTGCTCCTCGCCGCTGTTTTGATCATCGTGCTGTTTGTGACCGCTCTCACCAGGCTGGAGGCTGGTTTTATCATTGTGCTGCTGTTTATCTGCTGCCTGGTCTCGCTCATCGTTTCACTGATCGCCTTTATTCGGGATATCCAACTGTCGCTGCATGCGCTCAAGCTGGAACTCGGATACAGCCAGCAGGACTAACGAGCCGCGCATCGGCGACGTCCTGAGATGTAGCCTTGTGGAACTCGGCCCTCCGGAGGACGGGGCCGCCACCAACGATTCGTCCGCGCCTTAAATCGCGTTGACGGTGGGAGCGGGTTGCTCCCATCATCAGGTGAAGTTCTGGCAGCGGTTGGCTGCCTTGAATCTGATTATCTTGAACTGAATGGAATTGAATCATGAAACTGGACGCTCTTTATTCGGAATTAACTCTTAAAACC
>JANXQE010000022.1 GCA_025356925.1 Limisphaerales bacterium
GCTCAAGGCCGCGATATCAGCCATGCCGCTATAGAGATAGCCGGCTCGAACCGCGTGGCCGACGGCTTCTCGCTGGTCGGCGGGCGGGATGTGGGACTGATGATATTCATCGCCGCCGGGACCGCGCACATCCAAAAAGAACTTTGCCAGCCTCAGATACCGCTCCTCGCCGGTGACCCGATACAGCTTCACCAAACCCATTTCGACGATTTCGTGTCCCGGCCAAATGTGGAGTTTCTCGGGACCGAAAGTATTACAAAGCAAGTCCGCTTCCGTGAGGGCGATGTGAAGCAGGTTGGTCTGGCCGGTGGCCTGGTAATGCGCGGCAGCCGCCTCGAACAGATGTCCTGCATCATACAGTTCATGGCTCTCATCCGGATCCTTCAGCCACCGCTGGGGCCCAGACCAATCATGGGGATGTTCCGGGTTAATGGTTCGCGCCGTATAAAGGTAGCCATCGGGTTCCTGCGCCAACCCGATTTTGGAAATGAGGCCATCCAAATAAACCTGCAGCTTTGGATCGGGCGTTGCCGCCAGGGTGTAAGAAGCTCCTTCCAGGACTTTGTACGGGTCTGTGTCGTCGAACGGGTACGGGGGAGGCTTCCGGTTCGCGGGATTCTCACCCTGCAACACTTTGGCCGCGCGTTCGAAGTTGTCCATCCGGCCCGACTTCTCGCATTGTTCGAAAGCAAACGGAATCGTGACCAGCCGGTTGGTCTCAATGCGGGGCGCCCAGAAGATATCGTCGCAATGAACCGCCGTAAATGGAACGGGCTTGACCGGGTAGTCGCGCGGGAGCTGACCAGCGTGAAGGGAGGCGCTCGGGAAAACCAAAGCTATCAGGACCCCAGCGATGGCCAGAATCCCCGAGTTCTTGTGAGGTTCGATCACTTATCGCCTTCAGGTTTGAGGATTCGTACGCTGGCAACACTACCGACGCGCGCGTCATTGGGGGCGTGGAATTTTACAGTTACCTTGTCTTTGCTCTTCAGCAAGTCAGCCGAGAGCGCGTAGACACTAGTGCGCAGTCCGCGCTCACGGGTCGGAGATTCAGAAGGCTCGGCGGACAGTTTCGCGTCATCCACTGATAGGACCAGCCCGTTTCCGTTGCGGCTGCCACCGAATTCGACCCGCATTTCCAGCGCGCGGTCGGGAACAACCTTCAGGTCCCACGAAAACCAGCCATTGGTATTGGCAACGCGCCAGGTTCGATCGTTGAATTCGCGGGTGTCGGTCCGTTCGCCCCTCAGGTTATGATCTCGTTCGCTCTGTTCCTCCCCAGCCTGGACGAAATCCACTGTTCGGGTTTCGAGCGCCCGCTGTACGGTCAGTGCTTGTTTGTACTCCTGTTGTTTCCCCGCCCATTCCTCATGGGTAAATCGATCCCAATAGGTGAGGTAGTGCTCATTGTAGGCCTCGTAGAAGGGCGCCAGGGTGACTGTTTGGCTATCCGCTTCTCCAGGAACCCGAAACACGTTCGAGGGTCCGGTGAACGTGTTGGCTTTTCCCGCCACCGCCCGCAGGCTGGCAAGCAAGCTCGCTTCGTCCGCCACCACCGCGGGGAAAGGTTTGCGCGCATCGACTGACGCACAGAGCACCAGCGGACCGTACATCAACGCGAATCGGTTCGTGTTATCCCTAAATCCCTCGGTGCGCAAACTGAACGGCATCTTGACGTCAATCCGGTCACCGGTTTTCCACGTCCGCTGGATCAGCGCGTAACTGCCGCGCTCAGTCGCCGACAGCGGCTGCCCGTTGACTTGAACCTCAAACCCGCCCGTGGCCCAGTAGGGATGGCGCACATGCAGGGCCAACTCGACGGGCTTCTCGCACGTGAAGCGCAACAGGGTCGCGGCGCCTTCGGGATGCGTCGTCTCCTGGCGCAGCTTTAACCCTTCGTCTTTCCAGTCCAGTTCCGACGCGATGAACAGGTTTACGTACAGGTTCCGATCGTCGTGAAAATAAATACTATCGCCATACTTGGCGTGGTTCTCGACTCCCGTTCCGGTGCAGCACCAGAACGAGTCGTTCGGTGAGTTAAACTCCCGGTACGAACCGGACCGCAACGGGACGTAGTAGCACATCATTCCAGTCTCCGGGTTTTGCGAGGCCAGGATGTGGTTTAACAAGGCCCGCTCGTAGTAGTCGGCGTACTCGGCTTTTGGGTCCCAACAGAACAGATGCCGCGTCAGCTTGAGCATGTTGTAGGTATTGCAAGTCTCGGTGGTGTTGCGGCCCAGGGCCTTGGAAAGGTGTTCTTTTGGACTGAACATCTCGCCGTCGCTGTGCCCGCCGATGACGTACGACCGTTCTTTCGTCACGGTGTTCCAGAAGAATAACGACGCGGTTTTCAAACCCGGATCGCCCGTCAGTTCGTATTGCCGCGCAGTGCCGATAAACTTGGGGATCTGGGTATTGGCGTGCAACCCGGTGAGCTTGTCCTCCCCGTGCTCGGCCGGGCCGATGACTGTATGGTGATTAAACCAGAGCGAGATCTTCAGGTACTTTTCTTCGCCCGTCAGCGCGTAAAGGTTCGCCAGGGTTTCGTTCATTCCGCCATGCTCTGTTCCGAGCATGGCTTCCATCTGGTCATCGCTCAGCTTCGAGCACCGCGCGATCACCCAGTCCCCGAATTTCCGCGCGACGTCCAGCGCCTGTTGGTTGTCGCAATAAACGTACATGTCCTCCAGCCCGGCGAAGATCTTGTGAAGCGTATAGTAAGGCGCCCACACCGGAACGCGCTTTTCAACACGGTCGATGAAAGATTCCGGGTAGGCGCTCAGATAACCACCTAACCTGGCCTGGCATTCCGCCAGACCGGCGACCACAGCATCGGCGTTTTCTTTGAACCGCTTATCCCCCGTGCCGGCGTACATCAGGGCACAGGCCGATAAGTAGTGCCCGACGAAATGGCCACGCAACTCGCAGTCCGGCGCTTCCCAGCCGCCCAGTGGTTGGGCGGTCGAGGGCAAGCCGGCATTCAGCCGGAAATCATGCAACAGGCGGTCCACCTCCAACGAAAGCAGGTACCGCTCGTCCAGCTCCCTCGCATGTTTGAACGGACCCGGCAGTAGTTGAACTTGCCTCGGCGCGAAACCCTGAACTCTTGAAGCTATAGCGGCCTGGACTTTCCACTTAGGATTGTCATCGGTCAGGGAGGCGCCGTAAGTCACTGGCGTGAGCATTGCTGCGCTGCAGAGAACCTGGATAAACCAGCCAAACTGCTGGAGGGAGCTTGTTGATGGCTTCATTGCGTTCGCCTGGCATGCTAATAATAGTTCGCCAGAATGTCTTGGGTTAAAATATGGGAGCCCGAGTCCGGGACAAGTCCCTCGCTCGCTGCCTCACGGAGCGTTTTGGAGTGCGGCGGCTCCGCCGGCTTTCAATCGTGAGTGTTCGAAAAGCGCACAGCGCCCTGGTCCTCACACGGATCGCGGAAGGTCTTTCCGCTTTGTCGCGGAGCGACCACCGAACGTAGCCGTGGGCTTCAGCCCACGGTTGAGAACGCATCGTGCCAGCGTCGCGTGAAGTGCCGACGCAGGCCACCGCTCCAACCTCCCTTCGGGATGCGGCCTCCTCCCAAAGCACGGCAGATCAGTCAAATCCGAATCTGGCGGTATTAACCGAATCGCGTCGCGCCTCAGCTATCTAAGCCGCTGGCTCAGAAACCGCAATCACCTGCCCTCATGCAGGAATCGTCGGGCTTTCCGGTTGGGGTGTTGGTGCGGCAAGCACCTGGGGGGCCGACTCAGCCTCAGAGCGGTAGAACTGTTTGGTATCGTCCTCGAGACGTTTGAGGCAATCCGGGCAAACCCCGTGCGTGGTTCCGATCTTGAAATCCTCGGCAAAGTACTCTTCCAAGCGCATCCACCGCTCGCCATGACCAACCTTACGGCACCAGGCGCAAACGCGCAGCATGCCTTCCAGAAAGTGCAATCGCGCCACCAGACGGCTCGTCAGTGAGTGTACGAAAGCCCAAATCAGTAGAATCAAAACCGTTTCAATGGCACTATCGCGCCACTTCGACGCATGGCCGTCGCCGCCGACTAACAGGTGGGGCAAGTCCACCACTTTGTTTAACCAGGAAAGAAGCAAGATGAGACCGAAGCCGAAGCTCTCGTACCACAGCACCCTGGACCCACTTTTTTGAACGTACATAACCAAACAAACCACCAAACAGTGCCTGGGTCGCGTGCCACCATGCACCTCACTGAGTTAAATATGGCGCGAAATCTGGCACCTGCAAGGGACACTAAGAAAGTATTAGTTCCAAACATGTTTTATTTGAATCCGGTTAACGGTGAGAATGATCCACCGGTAATTATCATTCCGGCGAGTAGAGTTGAAGTGCTTCCGGCGATCTCGGCTTCGTAGCGCAGACTTTCAGTCCAATGCCACTAGGATTTGCGTCCTGAAGGTGAGGTGCAGAGCCGGGGTTTTGTCCTGTCCCGTAGGGGCATCCGAAAATAGCCCACCCATTCATGGGTGGGTTTCGGACGCGCCTAAACCTGCGAGTCCCGATAGGGACGAAAGAATCGACCTGGTCTTCTGAACCGTCCAGCGCTCAGCCATTTGAGAACGTCTGGCTTCTGCCGTCCCTAACGGGACTGCTGAATCGGTTGGCATCGTTCCACCCACCGTTGAAACGGTGGGCTATTGTCGTCTGTCCTATTGTCGTCTGTCCCTTCGGGACACAAGCCGCCGGCCGACTCAAATCCTAGAGGCATTGGACTCCAAGTCTGCGGTACAGCAGACTTAAAGTCTGCGCTACGGTCAGGCCACTTCCCATCCGGACCGATAGTTTTCCTTCAAGAACTTGTCCGCCTCAGGAGCGTTTGTGGCTTTCATGGCTTTGGCATCCCAGTAAATCTTTTTGCGGACGCGCATGGCGACCAAACCAAGGAGGCCGACTTCGGTAAGCGCGGCGCCGTACTCGAAGTTGGCGCTAGCGGGCGGGCCGCCCTTGCAGGCGTCGAGCCAATCCCGATGGTGGCCTTTAGAAAGGGGTATGGAAATGTGCGGGCGCTTGTATTCGGCGTCCTTGGCTCCGGGAAGCAATGTGGCCCGACCAGCCCAACCGGCGCACGTGAGCAGCCCTTTGTCACCCACAAACAGGATACCGTTGCCATTGGCACCGAGTTGGTCATCCTCCTCGAGGCCGTCAGGCCGCGCGGGCATGAGCCCGCCTTCATACCAGGTGAACTTGACGGCGGGTTTGTCGCCGCGTGGCCCAAACTGGTAGATGTAAAGTCCGGCAGATCG
>JANXQE010000068.1 GCA_025356925.1 Limisphaerales bacterium
CCACCGCCTTGGCGGCAGCCAGCATATCATCGGCAGCCGGCGAGGAAAAAACGTTGCCCACTGCAACGCCGTCGAGCAGGCCGGGCCCGACATAACCGAGAAAGACCGGGATATGGCCGGAGCCGCCGCCGGTGCAGATCGCTACCTTGCCTTTGATCGGGGCATCACGCCGGACCAATACCCGCGAACTGCCGTCCGCCATGCGCAGATGATACGGGTATGCCTTGAGAATGCCGGCAATGGTGTCCTCTACAACCTTATACGGATCATTGATAAGCTTCTTCATTTCTCAAAATCCTTCCCCCCTGACCTGTTCAGGGACCTCAACTTCATTGTTTAGCCGGTAATGTCGCCCCGCCGTTTTTTCACCGCCGGCAAGGCCATGACGACCAGGATAAGGACCGTAACAACGACGAACGCGAGGCTGATCGGATTCGTGACGAACACCAGGGGATTGCCGTTGGAAACCTGCAAGGCACGCCGCAGGTTTTCCTCCATCATCGGCCCCAGCACGAAACCGAGCATCATCGGCACCGGGCTGCACCCGAGCAAGCTCCCAGCAACGCCCATGACACCAAAGAGCGCTGCAAGATAGACATCGAACGAAACGTTATTCGAGCTGTAGGTGCCGATGGCGGAGAAGACCATGATGGCCGGAAAAAGCAGGCGATAGGGCACCTTGAGGAGGCTCACCCAGATGCCGACCAGCGGCAGGTTGAGCACGACGAGCATCAGGTTCCCGATCCACATGCTCGTAATCAGTCCCCAGAAGAGGGCCGGCTGCTCAGTTCAATGCGACAACGGTGGCCGCAATCCTGACGATCATCGGTTTTTCGACCAACGACACGATCGTTATCTTTGATCGGATTCGAGAAGATCTGAAGCTGGGCATTCGCGGCTCGTTCAAGGAAGTGATGAACCAGGCGCTCAACCAGACCCTGAGCCGGACGATTATTACTTCGGGCACGGTGTTCCTGGCGACGCTGTCGCTGTTTATCTTTGGCGGTGGGGAGATCAACGATTTTGCGTTCACCTTCTTAATCGGTATCATCACCGGCACCTATTCGAGCATCTACATCGCCAGCGCCCTGGTCCTGTGGTGGCACAAAGGACAGCGGCCGCAGATTGGCACTTCGCCGGTGGCGCTGGAAAATGCGGCTCCCGCGCGCGTCTGACCCGCCCGGGTATGAACGCGCACGCCTAAGATGCTTGCGCTAGTTGCAATCACCTACTGGCATTGGATTGGGTTTGTCTGCGCGGTCCTGGTTTTTCTGGCGCTCGATCTGGGGGTTTTCCACCGCCGAGCTCACGTCGTCGGCTTCCGTGAATCGTTGCTGTGGACGGCGGTCTGGGTCTGTCTGGCGTTGTTGTTTGCCGCCGCGCTGAGACGGCTGCGCGGGCAGACAGAGTCGCTCCAGTTTCTCACGGGTTATCTCATCGAGCTGTCCCTCTCCATGGATAACGTGTTCGTGATTGCGCTGATCTTTGGCCACTTCGCGATTCCCGCACAGCATCAGCACCGGGTCTTGTTCTGGGGAATTCTTGGGGCGCTGGTCATGCGCGGCGTGATGATTGGCCTCGGGGTCGAGCTCGTTTCGCATTTGGATTGGGTTTTGTACGTGCTGGGTGCGCTGCTGGTTTTTAGCGGCATCAAAATGCTGATGACCAGGACGGAGGTTGACCCCGAGCGTAGCCGGGTCATCCGCTGGGCGCGCAAGTTCTATCCGGTCGCCCCGGAACTGGATGAGCAAAAATTCGTGACCATCTGGAAGGGGCAAAGGGCGCTCACGCCTCTGGCGCTGGTCCTCTTGCTGGTGGAGACCACCGACCTGGTTTTTGCGGTGGATTCGATCCCGGCCGTGTTTGCCGTAACCACAAAACCGTTCATTGTGTTCACCTCGAACGTGTTTGCGATCCTCGGGCTGCGTTCGCTCTATTTTGTGCTGGCCGGGGCGATCGGCTATTTCCGCTTTTTGAAGTTCGGCCTTTCGATCGTGCTCGCGTTCATCGGGGTGAAGATGTTGTTGGATCCGCACGACAACCCCCCCAAGTGGTTCCAGGTGGATATCCCGATCGGCATCTCCCTGATCGTGGTGGCCGGTATTATTCTGGCCTCGATAGCGGCTTCGGTCCTGTCGATGTGGCTCGAAACCAGAGCCGATGGGAGGCCGGGCGCTGGGAAAAATTCCAAGAGCGCCCATCAACCGTATGACCAGGATGACACGACGGAAAGTTAGGTCGCCCGCAGCCAGCGCCAGCCTCGCAAAGGCAACCGAACGAGCCGATTCATTTCCCCTCTCCCGCCTGGGCGCTTTCTACGTCAGACTCTTCCCATCTGGCTTTCGAAGCGCTCGTGGGTCCAAACCATCCCGCGCATGAAATTTCGATGGGTTCCCGCGCCGGCACAGCCTTCGCTGGCCGTCCAATTGGCCAAGCAACTCGACCTCTCCAGGTTGCTGGCGCAATGCCTGGTAAACCGAAAATTGGAGGAGCCAGACCTCATTGCCGGTTTTCTGGAACCGCGGCTGAAGGATCTGGCGGATCCACTTTTGCTGCCGGATATCTCGATCGCAGTCGATGTCCTTTACCAGGCGCGGGAGCGCGGCGAACGGGTCGTTATCTTCGGAGATTACGATGTCGATGGAGTGACTTCGACAGCGCTGCTGTGGGAGTTCTTGCGAGCGCTGGGCTGGCTGGTGGAATACCACCTGCCTCACCGGCTGGATGAAGGCTACGGGCTGACACTCGAATCGGTCGAGCGGTGCCTCAAGAAAGCGCCCACCCGGTTGTTGTTGGCGTTGGATTGTGGGTCAACTTCGGTGGATACGATCCAATCGCTACGGCAACGGGGCGTTGACGTCATCGTGGTGGACCATCACCAGGTGTCAACGCCCGCGCCCCCGGCCCTCGCGCTGGTCAACCCTCGGAAGGGCGGAGAAGTGGGCTCGACCGAACGGTCCGGTGCCGGCGCGTCTGGCGGCGCGATAACCCCTCCGTTCGCTGAGCTTTGTTCGGTCGGCCTGGCCTTCAAGCTGGCTCATGCACTGCTTAGGCGCGCCCGCCTGGGCAATCTGCCGGGGGCTGCGGCCTACGACTTGCGACCATTGCTTGATTTGGTGGCTTTGGGAACCATCGCCGATCTGGTGCCGCTGACCGGGGAAAATCGGATCCTGGTTTCCGCCGGGCTGGAACGTTTGAACCGCACGGAGCGACCGGGGTTGGTCGCGCTGAAGAAGGTGGCGCGGTCCGCTGCGCCGGTGGGAGTCTATGAGGTGGGCTTTCAATTGGCTCCCCGGCTCAACGCCGCCGGGCGCCTGGAGACGGCGGAGGATGCCTTGCACCTTCTGCTGGCCGCCGACATGCCCGACGCGATGGCTCGCGCCGAAAAGCTCGAGGCGCAAAACCGCGAGAGGCAAACGATTGAACGCGCCATCTCGGATGAAGCCATTGGCCAGGTGCGGGCGAAGTTCAATCCGGAATCGGATTTTGTGATCGTCGAGGGTCACGGGCTTTGGCACGTGGGCGTCGTGGGGATCGTCGCGTCCCGGGTGCTGCACCAGTTCAATCGCCCCACGATCATCGTCGGGGGCGAAGGTGGGGAATGGCGGGGATCAGGCCGCAGCATCGCGGGATTCGACCTGGCTGCCGCGCTGGGAGAATGCGCCGACTTGCTGGTGCGGCACGGCGGGCACGCCATGGCCGCCGGACTGACGATCCAGCCAGAAAACATGGATAGCTTCCGGACTCGGCTGAATGAAGTGGCTCGGCATAGCTTAAAGCCGGAGGACTTATGCCCCGTATTGCGTTTGGATGCCGAAGTGGACCTGAAGGAAGTGACCTTGGAATGCCTGGCCTCGCTGGCTCGTCTCAGTCCCACGGGGCAGGGAAACCCTGCGGTCCACTTTTACACGAGGAACTTGAGTCATCGGCGGGCGCCGCAAAAAATGGGCGCGGAGAAACAGCATGTGAAATTGTGGGTCACGGATGGCGCCGTCACCCACGAAGCGGTCTGGTGGGGTGCTGGAAACGAATCATTGCCCGTCGATCAGTATGACCTGGCGTTTGTCCCCCAGGTCAACGACTACAACGGCCGCAGGGCAGTCCAACTGAAGATCCTCGACTGGCGGCCGAGCAATAACGTCGTCCAGAATCGTTCCTCGCCACTCTGAGCTAAAGTGCCGCCAAGACCGATTGGCAGGTGCATGCCTTTTGCGATCAGAGACCACGGTGAGCCTTAAGTGGATTGCCCGGACCCTTACCACGGGGGCACCTGCTCACGTCGGCAACTGCCTTCGAACCGCGAAGCCATGAACTACACGAATGTGCGAATGTGCGCAAAAACCCGGCCCATTTATGGTAGTCTCGATGGAGGGTTTGGGGAACATGCGCCTGGTCCAGGCGCTGCCGGAGACTAGTGGCTAATTGTGCTGGAAGTGGCTGCATTGCCATTGGTAGCGTCTACGGTGCCCAAGACTGAACGGACGGGTGGACTGTGGGTTAACGGGTCGAATTGGTCAATCCGGAAGCATAAAATTAACTTTACAAGGTGAGGGGGAGGAGTAAGGTGCCATTAATGAAATGGGAGGTTTTTTCCCCGGGGTTGTTTAGATATCTCCTGAAATGCCAGGGTCACCAGACCTGTTTACTCACTCGTTAAGCACCATTCTTATGACAATAACAGTTACCATACTCGGTGCCATCTGGTTGTTTAGCTTCTTGTGCTCGGTTTGCGCGATTACGTTTGCGCTTTTATGGCCTCGGCACGCGTGGGCGGCTCTGCTCATGGCTGCTTGGGCTTTTCTCATCAGTGTTATGGGTCTCACTGGACGAACCCCACTCGGGCGCTTGCCGGACATCGGTTGGAGTTGGTCGAATGATTCATTCCTGATTTCTATGCGATTGGGCTCCGCGTTTATTGTTCCGCTCGTTCTGGCGATAGTTGGAACAGCAACACTCCTCGTTCGGAACAAAGGTCGGCTGTATGGAGCTTAACCCGGTCACTGGAACGAACCGGCGCGCGAACGTGCTCGGGGGTTTGCCTCCTCACAGACCGGAAAGCAAATGATTATTTTACTCCTTCCAGTGCCTAACTTTCGTCCTGCACTGGACGCGGCGACAGCGCCGAGTCCGCATTCCGAAGTCCACTTGCGCCGCGCCAGTGAGGCCGTTCGTTGGGCAGAGCATCGGCGAATAGCATTTGAGTTTCGATGACCGGGAGATCAAATACTTTAGCACTGGCTGCAATCATTGCTCTCGTCGCAATTATTGTTTGGCAGTGGAGGCGAATCGAGGGCCTCACAGCAGAAAGCCGGCTTCATCGTAATGAGGCAAACCAAGGCGCTTTTGCGCAGCATGCGTTGGCCACCCAAGCCCTGCCCGATCCGTCAGCTGAACAATCTTCCCATTCCGACGCGCCTTTGGGCAACGAACAGTTTCGCGAGTTGCTTCGGTTACGCGGTACTCTTGGGGTCCTTAGGGGGCAGCTTACGCAATCGGCTAATGAGGCAGCGGAACAACGCAAGCAGCGACAAATTGACCTTGGGAAGTTCCGATTTGACACGGACAAGCAATGGAGTGAGGAGCAAGTTTTGGTGAATGTTGCGAGAGTAGCTCTTGAGGAACTGAGAGTCGACCTGAGAGTTCCGGATTCGATGACAAACCTGGATGAGCGACAGATATCGAGCACGCCGGGTCTAGTGGAGAGCCTCAGAGAATACTCTCCTTACTTCCGATTCAAGGCTAGATGCGACGAAATGCAAAAGGCAGTGGACGGGCAGTTGTTGACGTTTCAGAAGGAGACGCCATGAAGAAATTGCCCAATCGGGTCGCCGGGAGGATTGCCCTCCCGGCTCCCACACCACCTGACATGCGGGTCCGCATCAGGCGGTTCCGGTCAGATTAACGGCAGCAGGATTAAACTGCGGGTTCTGCTTGCCGTAATGCATCTCGACCCATTGTTCCTTTAGACTTGGCACTCCCCGTTCCGCCAGCCACTGATTGTCCAGCGCTCGCTGGACAATGCTCGTCCCGGCCATAAACCAGTAGGCCCGAGGACTGCGGGTGGCTTTGAACACCTCCGCCGGATGGATGTCCAGCCGGATGAGTTGTCGCCGCCGCGTGCGCGCTCGCTTCCACTGTTTCCAGTAATACATCCACACACGTCGCCGCACCCATTGGTCCAGTTCTGGAATCACTCGATAGGCCTGGCTCAGACCGAAGTAATTGAGCCAAC
>JANXQE010000099.1 GCA_025356925.1 Limisphaerales bacterium
GCCTTGTGAACAGGCCAGCTCCTTCGTGGTTCTTTGAGATCATGGCGTGAGTATAGCACCTCTCCTGAGAGGACTTGAAGTTTAACGTGGTGAAGGTTTACGCCGCAATCTAGACGGTTGCGGTTTTTGAGCCTCATTCACTCGTAAGTCTGTTACCTTTTGCAGTGAGTGACGTTTACTTCATAAAGATGAAAGAAACCGAGCTGCTATTGGCATTCAGGAAAGAACGTTCGGAGGAGGCGTTTGCAGAACTGGTGCGCCGATACGCCAGCCTGGTTTATTCGGTGGCCAAACGGCGTCTGGCCAATGCCGCGTTGGCGGAAGATATCACGCAAATCGTCTTTATCAGGCTCGCCAAATCACCACCCAATGTTGCGAACCACGGCGAATTGGTGGCTTGGCTCCATCGGACCACCATCAATATCACAATCGACACCTGGCGGTCCGAAAACCGCCGACGAACCCGCGAACAGCAGGCCACTATTATGGAACCCGCCACCCCTGAAAATCCTGCTTGGGAGGACGTCTCGCCACACTTGGACGAAGCGCTGGACCAACTCAAAGAGGATGACCGTCAGGCACTCTTGCTTCGTTTCTTTGGCCGGAAAACGATGCGCGATCTCGGCTTAGCGTTGGGGATAAGCGAGGACGCAGCCAAAATGCGAGTGAGCCGTGCGGTGGACAGGCTGCGGGCGCAACTCCGAGTTGGTGGTTTGGCCTGCACGGGCACGGTCCTGGGCACGATGTTGACCGAACGTTCGGTCGAGGCCGCCCCAAGCCAATTGATCACCAGGCTGGCCGCAATGCGATTGCCGGAGGTGGTATGAGTGGGAGTTATGGGCGGCTTGCTGGCCGTGTTGCGACGGATGTCGATGTTGCAGCAGGCAGCGGGGGCCGTGGTGCTCGTGTTGATTGCTGTCTCTGTTATGCATTTTTATCGTTCGCGCAGCGGCTCAGCTCCCGAACTGATGTCCCAATCCCCAAATAGAACAGATGGCAATCCTGCCGAAAGTGCAACTCGACCTCGGCGTGAGCCCAATGCGTTCAATGCCCGTGCGCCATTGCCCCCAAAAGTCGTAAAAACGTTCTTCCATGTATTGGACGCTGAGACTGGTCTCGGTTTGGCAAACGCCCAGATACATTTTGCTTTCTTTGGAGCGGGTGGAGAGGGGGAAAGTCACGATACACTGACGGACAACAAAGGTGATACCGCCGTTCTGGAGCCGGACGACCCTACAAAGAACAGCGGCCCGAATGTGTTTGTGACGGCAGAGGGCCATGTTCCAAAAGTCGTAGGATTCCGTGCACCGGTTCCAGTCGATTACACTATCAGATTGGACTCCGCGATGACGGTCGGAGGCATGGTGGTAAATGAACAGGGTCTTCCCGTCGCAGAGGTGAAAATCTTGGTGCAAAACCCGGGAAACAAAGAAGGGCAAATCGAAAACGCCGGCCTCCAACCTGATTTCCGAACCCAAACGGTCCCACATGTTCAATCAGTGGTCGCTCAATAAAACCGAATCCATCTCCCTGACCTTCGAGGCCATCCGCCAGGCACGGATTCGTTGCTATGCTTGGGAGTTCGCGGAAGAATATTTGACTGACTGCTTGAACCTTTTCCGCGCGCCGGGCGAGTCTGCTTCCGGCGGCAGCACCTTTCGTTACCGCTCGCATCCATCCAAGCCCAATGACACCCTGATGGCGATTAATTACGGCTATATTTTAGGCAAAATCTTGATCGGTGAGCCGATGTTTGCGGACGATGAGAACGGTGGTCAGCCCAACAATCGCCAAAGTCAGGACGACAAGCACTATGGTGAGCCGGATTAGAATCTTGCTGCTGCGCTCGTGGGCGAGAGCAACCCTACTCGCCTGCTTGGTCATCGGCGAGGACCTGACAACACTGGCGATGGTCCAGGGCTCTGCCGCATGTTCAACCAAGCCATCTCCGGGCAGGCTCTGCCTACGCGGATCAGTACCGATCACGATCCATTGTTCCAGTTCCACCGCTGGCAGGCCAATCTGCGCATCCTGGACGTGGAGCGGGTGCAAACGGTGCCCCAGGTTCCCTGGTCGCATCCATTTATTGAGCGGCTCATTTCCACTCTGCGCCGCGAGTATTGGACCGTCTGTTCTTTTGGACCGCAGACGACTTGGAGCGGAAACTGGAGTCGTTCAAAAACTACTACAACGCGGCCCGTGTGTCCGAAGCGGGTCACCGTGAGGGCGGGTTATGTCGGTGGTGTCGCCTCGAAACCGTTTCCGAAATACAACAGAAGCTAGCGGTTCTCCCTCTGGC
>JANXQE010000103.1 GCA_025356925.1 Limisphaerales bacterium
CGATGTAGCATCCTCCTTAGCCTAAAGCTACGGCGGGACAAGCGTCATGAGCCGAGGCCATCGGCGAGACGAAATCTTCCTGGATGACGTGGACCGCCACTACTTTCTTAACACTCTGGCCGAGGCCTGCCAGAACACCGGGTGGCAGGCGCATGCCAACTGCCTTCTGGGGAACCATTATCATCTGGTTTTGGAAAGGCCCAATGCCAACCTAGCAAGGACAGTGACTTGGTGTCGCGCCGCAAGAGCGATCCAGGCAAGCTTGAGATCGCGGCGCGGCTCCGCCGAGAGACCACCCTCTCGATCAAAGCCATCGCCAGGCGAACCCACCTGGGCAGCTCCATGCGCGCCAACCTCCGCTTGCACACCGCCATGCGCCACGGCGTTCCGGGCCCGGCTGCCCAGGAGACAGTCCGTCTATGAAAGAAAACAAACCATGTTACGGCTGACAGCCGATTTAATGGGTGCGCCCTTTTACAGGCCAGCCACCAGATGGAACCCGTTTCTTCCAGCAGCGTGTAAAGGAGTTTTCCGGTCGCTGGATCCCGCAATTCCACTCCCCGTCCGGACAGGGTGCCCATCGCCAGCCGGGACTCATCGGGACCAACTTGAATATTGACGTCTTCCCACGGAGTTACCTTAGCGGGGTCGCTGGCCGGATATTCGCGAACCATCCTGCCGATCGCCGGCCCGTTTGGTCATTGCGGATCGGTTGGGTCATTGAACAGCACGGTCAGCTTGATGCTCCCGTGGCCCACTTGCGGAAAGTTCGGCGCGGTGCGATCGCCCGGGTTCAACGTAGAGGCAGTGTCGTCGGGAGGAAAAAGCACAAGGCTTTGGAGAAATTCCAGCACCGCGCTGCGATCTTCGTCCTCCAATCGATCAAACAAGGTGGCTTCGCGCAGGGCCTCCCCGCCGTGGCGCAGGATTACTTCGGTGAGGTTGATGCTGCGGCCGTCGTGGCCGTACGGCCCGGTGCTGCCGACTCCCCACAACGGCGTGGTCATGAATTGCGTCTGGAATGTGCCGTCGTAGTTACGTTCATAGAAGTTCGGCCCGAGATCATGACGCTTCAGGTCAGTGTAAATGTTTTTTACCAGGAACGCCCCGCCCTTTGCCGATTTCAACGGCGCCAGGCCGCTGTGATCATCTGTGGTGTTGAACAGGGCTGTGGCAGTGGAAAACAAGCCATTGAAGATGCCGTTTTTTGGGTTGAACACGGTATCCAGATCGGCGACCCGTCGATCGTGGTTAAGCGGCAGATCAGAAACGTGACACCGCGCGCAACCGATATCCTGAAAAACACGCGCACCTCGGAGTGCGGTTCGCCCCTGCTCATAAATGGCCGGCTTGAAGTAATTCAACAGGTAAAACTCCAGATAATCCACAATGCTGGAGGGGATTTCGTTCGTCACGCCATCGCCATCGGGATCTGCATTTGGATCGGAGGTGGGTGGGGATTCGAGCTGGTCTTGTGAACCATCCAACACCATTCCTGCGGGAGTAACTACCCGAGCCCCGGCTTGAGCCGTGGCCAGGTCAGGGTCGACCGCTTGCAACCCCATCTCGTCGTTCAGCGCCCGGAGGACAAATTCACGGATCGAGATCTTTTCCCCATGTGCAGCGAACGGGCGAACGCGAAGATCCGCGTTAACGCCCTGCACTTTGCTCGTGTTAACCGAGCCGTCAGCATTAGCGACCAGCGAGCCATAGCGGATTCCTTTGCTGACCAGCGCAACAGTTGCTGATTGATGAGACGCCGCGGCTGTCGTCATCGCCAAGCTGCGCAGGAGCCGCAAGTCTGTAGTGATCTCGTCCGCCAGCATCTCCTTCAACCCCAGGCCGAACAAATGAGGAGCGTCGCGGCTATCGGGCCGCGTGGCCACATTGCCACCAGAACCGGCGGAACCCCGTGGACGGCCATGGCAGCCAGCGCAGCTATCGACCAAACCAGCACCGATGGCCAGCAGGGTATTCACATCGCCCTTCCCGTCCTGAACCCGCGGACCAAGCCCCTGAGCGACAGTAAACTTGCGTTGAAAAAGCTGTCGTCCTCGCCTGACCGCGCGAAACGGAT
>JANXQE010000159.1 GCA_025356925.1 Limisphaerales bacterium
GTGTTCCGCTCGCTCACCAAGCCGGACCTCATTGAGATTCTCGATCTGGAAATCAGCAAAGTCATTCAACGGCTCAAAGCCCGCAACCTGCATCTCGAACTCGACGAGAAGGCCAAAGACTTCCTCGTCGGCAAGGGGTATGACCCGCAATACGGAGCCCGGCCAATGCGCCGCTCGGTGGAACGGTTCCTCGAAGACCCGTTGGCCGAGGAAATCCTCAAGGGCTCACTCCATGAGGGCGAACCGGTTCTCGTGAGCGCCGACAGCGAGCATTTGGTGTTCAACCAAAAGGCCGCAGCGCAGGGGGCGCTTTCCAGCTAGAGCTCGGTCGGATCAATACGCGATAGCGCCGCGTGCGGGCGCCCGGGCTGGACAAGTTGCAGGCCGCGTGAGGGCACACGCGCGTCTGAGGTACGGGCCGTCTTCCTCTGGAGCCAGGCACCAGGATTGGCCAAGGCTGGCCCGTCCCCGTCCTGTGGGGCCTCCAGCTGTCGAGGACCGCTGGGTCGCAAATCGCTTGAACAAATCCCCTGCCCGTCCGTCAAACTCACGATTGCATCATTAATCACAATTACGATGAAAAAAGCATCTCTTCTCTTCACCAGCATCGCAAGCCTGCTCCTGCTCGCACTGGCTACTCCTTCCTTTGCCGCCGGGACGGGCAAAGAAGTCACCATCACCGGCGAGGCCAAATGCGCCAAATGTATGCTGCACCAAACGGACAAATGCCAGACGGTTATCCAAACCGAGGGCAAAAATGGCAAGACCGTCACTTATTACCTGACCGACACGGACGCCGCGAAGGGCTTCCATGTGACAGTCTGCCACGAAGCGAAGAAGGTTAAGGCCACCGGGATCGCGAAAAAAGTCGGCGGCAAGCGAGAGCTGGCGGCCACCGAAATTAAACTGGTCAAATGACCCGCCGTTGATCGCGCCCGTTTGTTGCCTCTGCCGCGCTCAATGGCCTCGAGACGGCAGATGCTTTGCTAATGTTGTCACCTGGCCGCCTGCTCCTCGGCTCGGTTTTTCAGGGGAGCTCTCCGGATGGCGGCTAATCGAGAGCCTTGGCTTTTTGGAAGCTCCGGAAGGCTGAGCCGAATCCCGGCCACCGAGTTGACTCGGCGGCTTCGACCAATCCGTTCAAATCGAGCAGTCCGCGAAGTTCCGTTTTGAGCTGCTCAGGATTCAGCGGACAACGCAGCACGCTATCCGCCCCCGCTTCCAACAACGCCTCAACGGCACCGCCGGAAGCGGTCAGTGCGATGATCGGCGTCGAACGTTGGACCCGGATGGTTTCGATGGCCTGAGCTACCTCTTCCGGTGCCGCCCACGCCTGCTGATTCCGGTCGCGGAACAGATGGCCGGCACCCGCGACGATCAGGTCGAAATCCCGAAGACCGCCCTGGCGGATGAATTCATCCAACCGTGACGTCCGGCTCGACTCAACGACTGCGCGGTCGTAGCACACATCCAGCACGGCCACCTCGATTAAGTTGCTGACTTGTCGATCGGAGTGGGCCAGCAGCAGTTTAATGGTTTCCATAAATGTCGATACCACTGCTAAGCAAGTGCTTTGCCAGCCTCAGGCTTCAGAATTTCAGCTCCGACGCCCTTGTTTCCGGAGGCGTGGCTTTCTAAGATATTGACAATCAGAGTAGTAGGCGGCATATCGTCCTTTATGGCAGCTCAGCCAGTATCAGCAAGCGCCCGCGCTCGGCTGGACCAGGTGATGGTCGAGCGGGACTTGTGCACGAGCCGTGAAAAGGCCAAGCGCGCGATTATGGCGGGAGAAGTCACGATTAATGGCCAGCTCGCCCGTAAAGCCAGTGACCCGGTGGGAAAAAATGACCGGGTCGTTCTCCAAGCTCCGGAGAAGTTCGTGAGCCGTGGGGGGCCCAAGCTCGAACATGCGCTGCTGCACTTCGGGGTGGACGTGAAAAACCAGGTGGCCATCGACCTGGGCGCCTCGACGGGAGGGTTCACCGACTGCCTGCTCCAACACGGAGCAGCCAAGGTGTACGCGGTCGATGTGGGCCAGGGTCAGCTGGCCTGGAGATTACGCCAAGACCCGCGCGTGGTGGTAATGGAAAAGGTCAATGCGCGCACACTAACCCCGGCGAGCTTTCCGGGTCCGTTTGCGTTGGTGGATGTGGTGGTGATCGATTGCTCATTTATCTCGCTTCGCAAAATCCTCCCGACAAGCATTGCATTGCTTCGACCATCCGGTAAAATCATCACGTTGATCAAACCGCAGTTCGAAGCCGGCAAAGCGGAGGCCGACAGAGGCGCAGGCGTGATCCGGGATCCAGAAATTCATCGGCGGATCTTGAGCGAGCTGGCCCAATTTGCCGCAACTTTGCCGGAGCTCCGATGGGTCGGGACAACCCCCTACCCCGTACTCGGCCCTGCGGGCAACCGAGAGTTCTTGGCACTCCTTGAAAGAATTGGCTCAAACGATTAAACGGGTCGGAGTGATCGGCAACTCCGAGAAGGTATCTTCTGCCGGAGTAGTAAAGCAGGCGGCCCGTTTGATCAGCGCGGCGGGCCGAAAACTTTTCACCGAGCCTATCACCGCCCAATGGGCCGGCATCAAGGGGACTCTGTGTTCTGACGCAGCCGCCCTGGCTCGGCGAGTGGACCTGTTGCTGGTCTTCGGCGGAGATGGGACGATGCTCCGGCTCGCCCGTGACATCGCCGGCTCCCGGACGCCGATTCTGGGAGTGAATATCGGCAGCCTGGGCTTCTTGACCGCAATCCCATCTGATGAATTGGCGCCGGCGCTGCGCCGGGTCTGGAACGGTGAATTCAACTTTGAAGCTCGGGCGTTGATTCAGGCCGCGGGCCAGTGTCATGGCCAAACCGTCGAGCAAACCGCGCTCAACGATATCGTGATTAGCCGGGGTATCGCCTCGCGCCTGATCGAACTCGAGGTGCGGATTAACGGCGAGCCACTCACTCGGTACCGCTGCGATGGATTGATTTTCAGTTCACCCACCGGTTCGACGGCGTATTCGCTGGCGGCGGGCGGTGCAGTAGTCTTTCCCACTTCGCAGGTGATCGAGATAACCCCGATCTGTCCGCACACGTTGTCCAATCGCTCCTTGATTATCCCGCTGACAGCCACAATCGATGTCAAGGTAGTGAGCCCGCGGCCGGCGACGATCTTAAGCGCCGATGGACAAGTCATCTGTGAACTGTCCACCGGCGATTCGCTCACCGTCAGCCGGAGCCGCCGGACCGTGCGCCTGATGCATTTGGCAGGCAGTTCCTTTTGCGAAACGCTGCGACGCAAGCTCCACTGGAGAGGAGCGACGCTCTGAGATGGTGCGACTTAAAGATATCGCTGCACGCGCCGGGGTCTCGATCATGACCGTCTCAAAGGCGTTACGGGACGAACCGGATGTCTCGGACGCCACCAAGACCCGGATGAAGTTGCTCGCCCGGGAAATGGGCTATGTTCCGGATTCCACGGCGCAGGGACTTCGCAACCGGACCACGAAACTCTTTGGCTTGGTGATCCCATCGCTGGCGAACCCTATCTTCGCCCGGTTGGTGCTGGCGATTCAGGAGCGCGCGCACGAGCTAGGCTATGACGTCCTACTGGGCTATACTCTGCACAACCCTGAACGTGAGGAGACTTGCATCCGCCGGTTTTTGTCGAGGCGGGTTGACGGGCTATTCCTCTCGCCGGTTTACCGCCTTGAAACCGAAGCCCGCGTTTATCAGGAGCTACTCGCGCGAAAAACGCCAGCCGTAATCCTGGGACATACGGCGCCGTTCTGCTCCCAGTTCGCTAACGTAGCGACCGATGACCTGACCGCCGGGCACGTCCTGACACAACACCTGGTGCAACTTGGCCACAAACGGATTGCCTTTCTGGGGGGACCGCCCGCGACACCCTGGACGCGAGAACGGTTTGAAGGCTATCGCCGCGCTTTGCGCCAGGCAGGCTTGGAGGTGGACGAAAAGCTGATTTTCCAGGCCGGCCGGACCGCCGAGGATGGCGCCAAGGCTGCCGTACAGATGATCAACGAGGGATCCGATGCCACGGCGATCCAGGCCGTCAACGACCTGGTGGCGGCCGGATGCGCCGAGGTCCTTTTGCGGCAGAGTGTTAAGATCCCGGAGGACATCTCCGTTGTCGGTTTCGGCAATTCCATGCTCAGCGAATACTTCCGCGTCCCCCTCACGACGATGAACCAGCCAAAACATCGCTTGGGCGCCGCGGCGGTCGATTCGATGCTTCAGCTATTGCGCGGTAATCGACCGGAAGCCAAGCGATTGACGGCGCAACTTGTCATTCGGGCCAGCAGCGGCACTCCTCCTGCTACATCTGTGTTGGAGCGGCTAAAGACGCTCAGAACATGATGTATATGAAAAGACTCATTACGATTGCGCTGGTGGTTATTGGCGTGACTGGTGTCCTGTGGGTGGCTAAAGCTTGGACACTGAAGCGGACGGATGACAAGGTTGTTAAGTTCAATACCGATTGCGATACTTTAATCCTTGGCATCCAACAGTACAAGGAATTTGTGGGGACGTACCCTACGGGCAACAACTCGGCCATCACTAAAGCGTTGCTGGGGCAGACCGAAAAAAAGGTGCTAATCCTGGCGGTTCGCCGCAGCGATGTGAACGACAAGGGCGAGATTGTTGATCCCTGGGGAACGCCGCTTCAGTTCTACTTCTCGAACAATGAGGTTTTGATCCGATCCGCCGGCCCGAACAAAGCCTTCGAGGACAGCTCCATCGCTTCCTCCGATGATCTGTATCGTTGCATGGGCAAAGACAAACAGTAGGCGTCTCTCCGATTTAGCTTAAGTGCGATAGCAGGCACGGCCTGCTCGTCCGATCAGGCATCCGGCCGGCCGTGGACCCAGGCCGCGATAAACATTCCGTTTCCGCGCACCTGTTGCGGCGAAAGAAGAATTGTATCAGTCCGGGGAGCGTCGGGAACCAACGGGTTCTTTACGTTGAGGGGCGCAAAAGCTGAACATCTTGTCCGAAAGGCTTCCACGACTCCGACGGTTTCCGACCGAGCAGGGGAACACACTGAATAAACCAACCGGCCCCCAGGTTTGACCGCTGCGGCGGCATGGACCAACAAACGGACCTGAAGTTCCGCCAATTCGTGAATATCTTCAGGGGTCAGCGTCCAGCGCGCATGGGGATTACGTTGCCAGGTGCCGACTCCACTGCAGGGGGCATCCACCAGGATCCCATCGAACCTGGTTTTCGTCGGAAGCTTTGCTCCACCATCCCACACCGCGGTTCGATAGTTAAAGACCTTTGCGCGGGCTGCCCGGCGTTTGAGCCGGCGCAACCGCCACTCGGCTCGATCGGTTGCCCAAATCAATCCTTTGTTCCCCATCAGATTCGACAGATGCAGCAACTTCCCACCCTCCCCGGCGCAGGCGTCCCACCAGGTTTCGCCCGGGACGGGAGCACACACGAGGCCGACCGCCTGTGAACTGACGTCTTGCAGTTCGAAATCCCCGGCGCGAAATTCGCCGGTACGGAAGAGATCTTCCTGGCCGTGGTATGCCAAAGTGTCCGCCAGGGGCCCGGCGCCACAACTTCGGCAGTCCCTCAAGCGTTCCGCCAGGAAGGTCCCCTGCCCTGGCCGCGCTCGCAGCCATAGTTGCGGCTCGGCTTGCAGGGAGCGAGCGAATTCAGGGGTGATCTCGACCTCGCTTTGTATCCACGAGGGCACCGCCCGGGCAACGAGTTCGGAAACGGAAAAACTCTCCGGCTGTTGCGAGAACTGGTCCGCCAGCTCAACCGCATGAATGATCTGGTCGCCCAAGCTTCGCCCCTCCTCCACCCATCCTCGCCAACGAAAAAAGGAAAACACGGTTCGGCTGACCTCTGCGGTCTCGGCGCGGGAAAGGCCATGCCGAGCCTTCAACTCCAAGCGCAACTGCGCGTCCGCTGGATGGTCGCGGTCCGTTCGACAAATCACCTGTTCGGCGAGGCTCAGGACGCACGGATTCACGCGGGACAAGAGGCCTGCGTTTTCGCGTCGGGCTGATCGGTGAGCGGAAATGGACCCACTACAATGTTGTCGGAACGGAGCAGGAGCTCGCGCCCAGCAGTTGCCGGAGGACGTAGGGCAGGATCCCCCCGTGTTGATAGTAATCGATCTCGATCGGGGTATCGATGCGGCAGGTCACGGGGACGGTTTCTGATTGGCCACTCGCCCGAGTGATTTGCAGTGTGAGATCCTGCTGCGGCTTAAGCCCCGTCCCCAAGCCCAGGACGCCGTACGTCTCGGTGCCCGCCAGCTTGAGCGTCTGGGCGCTGACGCCTTCCTGAAACTGCAACGGCAGCACGCCCATGCCGACCAGGTTCGATCGGTGGATACGTTCGAAACTCTGCGCGATGACTGCCCGGACGCCCAGCAACGCGGCGCCCTTGGCCGCCCAATCACGCGAGCTACCGGTGCCGTATTCCTGCCCGGCCAGGATCACGAGCGGCGTACCCTGTTCCCGGTAAGCGAGCGCCGCCTCATAAATGGAGACCGGTTCGCCCCGCTCCGACGTGCCGGATGGTTGCGTGAAAACCTGGGTCACCCCGCCTTCCGACCCGGGCACGATCAGATTTTTGATCCGCACATTGGCAAAGGTGCCGCGCGTCATCACTCGATCATTGCCACGACGCGAGCCATAACTGTTGAATTCCTCGAATGGTACGCCGTGGGCAATCAGGTATTTTCCGGCGGGCGACGATTTTTTGATGCTGCCTGCGGGGGAAATATGATCGGTGGTGACGCTGTCGCCGAAAATCGCCAGCGCCCGGGCGTCCTTGATCTCCGCGATCGTGCCCGGATGCAGGCTGAAGCCAAGGAAGAAGGGCGGCTCCTGGATATAGGTGCTGCTGGTGTCCCACTGATAGGCATTTCCAGCGCTGGACGGAATCTCGTTCCACTTCGGATTAAGCTGGGCAAAATCGCGGTAGAGTTGGCGGAAAACCTCCGGCCGCAAGCTGGTCCGGAGCAGATCGCGAACCTCCTGCAGGGATGGCCAGATGTCTTTTAGATAGACGTCGCGGCCGTCCTTGCCCATGCCAATTGGCTCGGTCGTCAGATCGATGTCGATGCGACCCGCCAGGGCGAAGGCCACCACCAAGGGGGGCGACATCAAGAAATTGGCTTTGATACTTTGATGGACGCGGGCTTCGAAATTGCGGTTTCCCGAAAGAACGGACGCGGCGACCAAATCATGTTTAGCAATGGCTTCGTCGATCGGAGCGGACAAGGGACCAGAATTGCCAATGCAAGTGGTGCAGCCATATCCGACCACGTTGAACCCAAGGCGGTCGAGGAACGGCTGAAGCCCCGACTTTTCGAGGTAGTCACTCACGACGCGAGACCCGGGCGCCAGCGAGGCCTTGACGAGGGGATTGACCTCGAGCCCGCGTTCAACCGCTTTTTTCGCCAGCAACCCCGCCGCCAGCATCACCGAAGGGTTGCTTGTGTTTGTGCAACTGGTAATGGCCGCGATCAAGACACTGCCGTGCCGGATCGTGCCTCCGGCTTCTGCTGCACTATCGGTCAGTCTGTCGGGGGTCGGCCGTTTATTAGCCATTTCGAGCTCAGTCGCCGGGTTGGTGTTGTGCTCCTGGGCGGCGCGACGCAAAACCGGTTCCTGGCTGCCGCCGCCAGAAACAGAGCTGTCGCGCGGCGTGACCTGGAATATTTTTGCCAAATCGTCGCTGGATTTGCCAAACCCGTTTTCGGCTGTGGGTCTGGTAAAGGTCGCCACGAACTCTTTCCTCAGATTGGGCAGCTCGATGCGATCTTGAGG
>JANXQE010000316.1 GCA_025356925.1 Limisphaerales bacterium
CCCCACTGTCTGAATCGTAGCTACAGCGGACTTGGCCGCGGTTTTACCTCGTCAGCCCCAGCCGAGCCAATGTCCACAATGAAAGGTGAGAAACGCCAAACCCCAGGCGAGCAGGCCCATATAGAGCCATTGGAAGAAAGGCCATTTCCAGGAATTGGTTTCGCGTCGAACAATGGCTACCGTGCTGACGCACTGCAGGGCGAAAACGTAGAAGACCATGAGCGTCACCCCAGTCAGCGCGGTGTAAACCGGCGTGCCATCGGGACGCCGTTGAGCTCGCAAGGTCTTTACGAGGCTGCTCCGGCTGGATTCCGAGCGATCGTACTTGCCCACGTTATAAACCGTGGACATCGTGCTGACGAAGACCTCCCGCGCGGCGAAGCTCGTAACAATCCCGATTCCCATCTTCCAATCAAAGCCCAGCGGAGCGATGAGGGGTTCGATCGAATGGCCCAGGTACCCGGCGAAGCTATGACGCAGCCTCGTGCCGGCCTCTTCGCTATCGAGCGCCGCAAGCTGGTCCTGGACGCTCGCGCTAACCGCAGAAGCCTGCGGCTGCATCGGCGATTGCGCTGGCCGGGACGGGGCCGGGTCACGGGGCGCCTCTCTGACGGCCTGACTCTGGATCGCCGCTCGCCTGGCGTCAAACCCCTGGCGCTGTTGAGCGCTGCGCGGGTAGGTGGCAAGAAACCACAACAGAATATTTATTCCGAGGATCACGGTGCCGGCGCGGCGCAGAAACAACTTCGAGCGATCCCACATATGGCGGACGATGACTTTGATCAGCGGCCGTTTGTAAGGGGGCAGCTCCAAAATGAGCAGGGGCGACTCGCCCCGAAGGATGGTCTTTTTAAACAGCCAGGCCATGAGGAGGGCCACAACGATCCCTAACAGGTACATCCCCAGCATGGTTACGCCGCTGAGCGTGAGAAAACCCAGGATGGTGAGGTCGGGAATGCACGCGGCGATCAACAGGGTATAGACCGGAAGCCGCGCCGAACAACTCATCAACGGCGAGACCAGGATCGTCACCAGCCGGTCCTTTGGGCTCTCGATTGTCCGAGTCGCCATAATGCCCGGAATTGCACAGGCAAACGAGCTCAGCATGGGGATAAAGCTCTTGCCGTGCAGCCCCACTTTGCTCATCAACCGGTCCATCAAAAAGGCCGCCCGGGCCATGTAACCCGTGTCTTCCAGAAAACCGATAAACAGAAACAGTAGCAGGATCTGCGGAAGAAACACGATCACCGCCCCTACACCGGCAATCACTCCGTCCACCAGGAGACTATTCAACTCACCCGCCGGAATGAGCCCGCTCACGGTGGCGCCAAGCCAGTCCACTCCGGACTGCAATGCGTCCATGGGGATGCGTGCAAAGGTGAAAATGCTCTGAAACATCAGAGTCATGATGGTCACGAAAATGATCGTGCCCCAGAACTTGTGCGTGAGCACTCGGTCCAATCTGTCGCTGAGAGTTTCGCCCGGGCACGCGGTTTCGGTCGTAACGGATTGCTGGATGCTCGAGACGCTGACATAACGTCCCTCGATGACCGTCCCCCGCCAATCCACACCGGCCGCTTCGAGGCGCTGGCGCGCGGCCCCAACTGCAAGGGTGATCGTCGCCGAGTAGTGGTCGGAATTCGAGGTCAGCGCCTTTTCATTCCCCAGGATCAACAGGGCTTCGGCGGCCGGGCGGACGGAACTCTTGCGCGGCGGCGCGGCCAGAAGAGCAGCGATGGACGCCGCCTCGCTCGTGAGCGCCTCAGACAACTCGCAAAACCGTCGTGCGGTGGTGGGGCGCGGCCGCCGAAG
>JANXQE010000171.1 GCA_025356925.1 Limisphaerales bacterium
TGAGATTGCGGTCAGCCCGTCGGAAATCACTTTCGGCCTTTCGTGCGTCCGCGTGGGCTTGGCCAAAGTCTGCCGATTGGATCGCGGCCAACGGCATTCCGTTGGTGACCGCAATCTCAGCCGCTTACGGGAATTGTTCGATCATGGGGCGGCTCCCCGAAAAGATCTCGAGTCAGCGGAGGCTGATTTCGCCAGCACTCAGGCCGAACAGGAGCGCGCGGAGGCGCGCTTGGCCATTTATGGAGTGACGGCCGCGTCGACTAACCGCGACTTCCTGCTGCCCAGCCCATTGGAGGGCATTTTGGTCGAGAGAAACGTCACCCCGGGCCAGGAAATCCGCCCTGATCAAATGCTGGCGAACGTGCCGCAGTTTACCGCTCCGCTGTTCACCGTTTCGGATCCGGCAAAGCTCTGGGTCTGGCTGGATGTTACCGAGACCTTCTTGCCGCTCGTCCATAAAGGACAGGAGTTGACGATCCGCTCCAAGGCCTTTCCTGGCCAGACATTCACTGGAAAACTTGATTTGATCAGCGACTCGCTCGATCCCATCACTCGCACGGTCCGGGCGCGTGGGACCGTGGACAACCAGTCCAGACTGCTCAAGGCCGAGTTGTATGTCACCGTTGAGATTCCGGATACGATCCCGACGAGCCTGCAAGTGCCTTCGAAAGCCGTTTTTCTGCGGGATAATCAGTATTACGTGTTTGTTGAAACACCCGATGGCCAGTTCCAGCGGCAACCTGTCAAAGTCGGCTCCGAGCGCGAGGGCAAAGTCGCCATCCTCGATGGACTCAAGCAAGGGCAGCGGCTGGTAACCGACGGTTGCCTTCTGCTCCAGTCCTTGATGGACAATGCTCCAAAATCATGATTGGCCGGATCACCTCCTACACCCTCCGGCACCGGGCCATTGTTCTGGTCGTCCTCGTGCTGTTTGTTTTCGCCGGGATCAACGCGTTTCAGCGCCTGCCCGTCGAGGCGTTTCCCGATGTCTCGAACATGTCGGTGCAAGTCATCACCTTGTTCCCGGGGCATGCGGCCGAAGAGGTCGAACGGTTGGTGACGATCCCGATCGAAAACCAGATGAACAGCGTGCCCAAACTGGTCTCGTTACGCTCCATCAGCCTGTTCGGCTTATCGCAGGTGACGCTGGTCTTCGAGGATGGCACCGAGCCTGATTACGTTCGCAACCAGGTTTTCCAGTATCTGTCCAACGTTACCCTTCCCGCCGGCGCACAGGCCAGCCTTTCGCCCAACGCAACCCCCATCGGTGAAATCTACCGCTACACACTCAAAGCCCCCAAAGGATATCCGGCGGTCGAACTGAAGGCTTTGGAGGACTGGGTCGTGGAGCGCAAGCTGCGCACCGTCCCGGGCGTCGTTGACGTCGTCGGTTTTGGCGGACCCACCAAGCAGTACCAGGTTCAAGTCGATCCCGTGAAGCTCAAATCCTACAACCTTTCGCTGCAGCAAGTCTTCACCGCGTTGGCCAACGGCAACCGTAACGCCGGCGGTTCTTATGTCGAGCATGGTTCGGAAATGTACGTGGTGCGCGGGCTTGGGTTCGTCCGCAACGCGGATGACATCGGCGCGGTCGCGGTGGACAGTCGTTCGGGCACGCCCATTCGCATCAGCGACATTGGCACCGTGACGATCGGCAACGCCATCCGGCTGGGCCAGGTTGGGATGCTGTTCAAAAAGTCCGCTGGTGTGATGGACGACGAGCCCGACGCCGTGCAGGGCATTGTCATTATGCGGCGCGGCGAGAACCCCCGCGGTGTGCTCGACGGCATCCACGCCAAAGTTCAGGAGATCAACGACCACTATTTGCCCGATGGAATCAAAATGGTTCCGCATTATGACCGGACGGTGCTCATCCATCGCACTTTACACACCGTGCGAAAGAACATGATCGAAGGGATCGCTTTGGTCGTGCTGGTGCTGATGGTGTTTCTCGGACTCGGGAATTATCGCACGGCGTTGGTGGTGGCTTTGGCCGTGCCGGTTTCCTTGCTGGGAGCTTACCTGGTGCTGGACCTGCGCGGCATTCCAGCCAACCTCATTTCCATGGGCGCCATTGACTTCGGCATTATCGTCGATTCCGCGGTCGTGATTGCCGAGAACCTTTTTCGCATTCTCCACGAAAGAAAAGACAAACCTCAGTCCGTAGCGGGAGCAATCGTCCAATCCGTTCGCGAAATGGGGCGTCCGATTCTATTCTCGAAAGCGATCCTGCTCACGGCGTTCATTCCGGTTTACACGTTGCAACGTGTCGAGGGTCGCATCTTTCGGCCCATGGCGTTGACGCTCACTTACGCCCTGATCACCGGCACCCTCTTCGCCGTCTTCGTGGTGCCCGCTCTCATCAGCCTGGTTGTCCGCCAGCCCCCGAAAGAAGACGAGTCCTGGATTGTGCGACAGCTCAACCGCCTCTACCGGCCGCTGCTCGGGTTGGCGATGCGCGCTCGCGTGCTGGTCTTCGTTCTGGCGGGCCTGTTGCTCCTAGGGGGAGGCGTCGCATACTACTCTATCGGCTCTGAATTTCTCCCCAAGCTGGATGAGGGCGCGCTGTGGGTCCGGATCTTCATGCCCAAATCGATCTCACCCTCGGAAGCCGCCGGGGTCGTCGATAACGTCCGCCATCGGTTGGCCGGCTTCCCGGAATCCGAAGATGTGCTCAGCCAGTTAGGTCGGCCCGATGACGGAACCGATATTAACGGCTTCGACGTCTGCGAATTCAACGTCAATTTGAAACCCCGAGCCGAATGGACGACCGCCTCCAACCGGGAGGGTCTGGTGAACGCCATGGCCAAGAGCCTTGGAGAAATCCCCGGCATCGATTCCCAGTTCAGCCAATATATCGAGGACAATGTCAATGAAGCCGTTTCCGGCATCAAAAGTGAACTGGCGATTAAGCTTTTCGGGGAGGATCCCGATAAACTGCAGGAGTATGCGGACAAGATCGCGGACGCGATCAGCACGGTTCCGGGAGCCGCGGACGTCGGGACTGACCGGTTCACCGGCCAGCCCCAGATTCAGATTTCGGTGGATCGGGCGGCCAGCGCCCGCTATGGGGTGAGCGTATCGGATATCCAATCGGTCGTGGAGACCGCGCTGGGCGGCTCAGTGGCCACTCAGGTGCTCGAGGGCGAACGCAGCTTCGATCTGGTGGTCAAGCTGGCGCCCAAGGCCGTGTCCGATTTAGATTCCATCCGCAGCATCCCGGTGTTCGGCGCCAATGGCGAGCGGTTGACCCTGGGCAGCCTCACCCGCGTGGAGGTGCGCTCCGGGCTGGCGAAAATTATGCGCGAGGGCAACGAGCGGCGCATCGCCATCAAGCTCTCGGTCCGTGGTCGCGACCTCGGGTCCCTGGTTCATGAGGCGGAAGAAAAAGCCAATGCCGCCGTTAAACTGCCGCCGGGCTATCACATGGTCTGGACCGGCGCCTTCGAGAACGAACAACGCGCCGTTCATCGGCTCGTCATCGTGGTGCCAATGACCATCGTCGCTATCTTTTTCCTCCTGTTCACCGCCTTCGACTCCGGACGCTTCGCCGCGCTGATTCTGCTGAATGTGCCTTTCGCCGCCGTCGGTGGATTGCTGGCCCTCCTCATCGCTCAATTGGATTTGTCTGTGTCCGCCATGGTTGGGTTCATTGCCCTGTTTGGCGTCTCGATCCAGAGCGGCGTCCTGCTGGTCGAACGGGTCCGGGAATTGCGCCGGCTCGGCACTCCCTTGCCTGAGGCGCTCGTCGAAGGCGCTGTCTCTCGCCTCCGCCCGGTCATGATGACTTCGCTCATGGCCGCCCTCGGCCTTTTGCCAGCCGCGCTCTCCACTGGCGTCGGCGCCGAAACGGCTCGACCGTTCGCAATTGTCATCATCGGCGGCCTCGTCACAGCCACACTCTTGACGCTGTTCCTGCTCCCCATACTTTATCCGATCTTTGAATCCGAAAAAGCCGAACCTTGAACCGTTTAACTTCCGCCAATGAAGTACCTGCTTGCCTTTATTCCCGCCGACGCCCTCCACCGGGTGAAAGATGCGCTCATCGGCAAACACATCCACGGGATGACGGCCTCTGATGCCCGCGGCTTCGGCCAGGAACACGACGCCTCCCATCCTGAATATCGCGAAATCCCGGGATTGGAACTGACCCGCAAAATGCGAATAGAAATCATCTGCCACGACGAGGAAGTGGACGCTGTGCTTGACGCCTTTTACGCCGCCGGACACACCGGTCACGCTGGCGATGGAAAAGTCTTCGTCCTGCCGGTCTTGGACGCCCTCCGCCTCAAGACCGGTGAACGGGGCCCCTCCGCCCTCGGCCCGCCAGTCAAACCCCCGGGCTGAGGGGTGCAACAGGGTCGCATAACCGCATATTTTCACCCGTCCTCTTCCGCTGAATCTATTGCCGTAAATCTTGCAGTAGAAGCCCTGCTTTTTCGCCGCATGGCCCATTCTGAAACCTGCGGTTGAGCTCTTGAACCATTTTTCTCGCAGCTTTGCTAACCTTCTGTCATCGCTCGCAAGCTGCGCGACCAATACCCATCTTGCGGTTGGTGCATTGGCACTGACCAATTTCGCCAGGAGTTGCTCCAGCAAATGACGGCGCTGCCAGACCGCCACTACAGCGGACCCGAGTGGCAACAGACTGCCGAAAAGAGAGCCCAGCCCATCCTGTCCGAGGAACTGCGGAAGCGTGGCTGGGATTTGGAAGAGTTTTCGGCCCGCCGTTATCGCGGCGCTATGCCCAATTTCGTTGCGGCAGATAAAACGATTTTTCGCGGACCACTTCCAC
>JANXQE010000206.1 GCA_025356925.1 Limisphaerales bacterium
CAAGAACTTGTACGGCGAAAAGGATGTGACCTACAAAGATGCGGTGGTCAACGTCAGCTTCGTCGATGGCCACGCTGCTTACATCAAGGTCTACTACAACCCGGCTGTGCCCGGAGGCGACGCCGTCTTCACCTACGCAACCAAGGACATCCCCCAATCCTATAATTACCAGAATGCGCCGGATTAAGTCCCAAAAAGGCGTCGAAAACCGGCCGATTCTAACTACCGTCTGAACACCTTTCCGACATCGCCTTTAACTGACCCTTCGCAGGCGCCTCAAGTTCCGCTTGAGTTTGCTCCATCACAATTGAGTGAGGTTTCCTTCGGGTCCATCGCCTGCGGCCCTTTGCACTGCTATATCCCAACGTGCTCACAAGCTGCGAGGAAATTCTGTCGCCTTAGCCCCAATGCCGTTTAGGAATTCGACTGGAAATCGCATGAAAACCAACGGTTTGAGCTTGGCATTCGCTTTTTGCGATACGCTGATTCTTGGATTCCATGCAGTTTTAAGGGATTTTGGCTCATTTCCAGCTTTTCAGTCGACCGCGTGGCTTCACCGTACGAAAATAAGGTCCTTCGGTGTGGGATGCCGTCGGCCCGACAAACAACGAACGAACATGATGCGGAAGATGCTCATTACAAACGCATTATGTGTGGCATTGACGTGAAATCCTAAACGGCATTGACCCTAAGGGCAGCGATGGCCTGCTGCCGGGCTTCACCGGTCTGTTCCCGGATTGTTTTGAGTAACTCGGCCACTGAATTGTTGTCCGCGACACCTCCGCGTAGTTGAACGACCAGATCGTTAAAATCGCTATCGCTGGCGGGGCCCTGCGGACCATATTGATCTTCAAACCAGAGTTCGATAGCACCTGACAGATACGTGCGCACGTATACATGCGGGAGATTGTCTGCATTCCGAGTGGCTGGACCAGTTTTGAACGTGTTTCCGTCCGGTGTTTGGATCGCAAAAACGATCTCACCCGGCGGGAATTTTCCAAGATTCAAGATCCTTCCATACTGCCGATTAGTAGCGACAAAACGCGCTGGGCTGGGAGTGAGGATGTACAGGCCGTTAATATATGCGCTGACATTGGGATTTGGCAGCCGTACCGGTTTGCCCCCAATGACCGCAGTAAATACTTCGCCGGGCCAGGGAAGATCATTTGGAACCAGGACTTTCAAGATAATGTCGTCGGTGCCGGTCGAATAAACGCTGCCCCCGATGTGATTGATCCATGTGTCCACCCCCCGCCCCGGAACGACCATCCACATTTGTAACAGAAGCCTGACTTGGTGCCTTTGTCGCCGGCTGAGCGGATGTCGCCGATTGGGCGGATGCGGCACGTTCCTTCGTGAGTGGGATGCTTCGCTGCATAGGAACCGGGACGATTGTTGTGGGAGTCCCCGCCCTCGAACCCTGAGCCACTGCCAATGTTACGGCGAAGACGACAGACAGCCTGATAAACGCGGGTGCCAAAACGATCCGCCAACGTTTACGGTGGCGCACCAGGAAATTCGTTGCACCTGCTGTTGGCCCCAACCCGACGTTCCAGGAGGATGTTCTAGTCTGGACCGCCTTTGAACACTCACCGGGCGCGTTGGGGAGGGATTCCTGACGACTCGAACGTTCAATAACTCTGGTTTTCATAATGGTCCTACCGGGTTGACTGCCCTATCTGTTGTTTAGATCGATTTCCACAACACCCACGTCGAGGATAGCGGCCTTGCCGGGTTCGGGCTCACTCACGAGCACATCGGTTGTCGCGTCTCCTAGAAGGCTCATCTGGATCGGGTCAAATCGCAACGGATCCTGAATCGGTCGAGGCGTATATACGCGTGCTTGGTCCCCAGCAAGCCGCTAAAGCTGCGAGGCGCGGTGTGCTGTGGGCACGAGGGCGGCAACGGCAGGTTTACCGGCGAATGGAGGGAGCGAGCAGCCTCCAGAAACCCAGTGTCGTCACCCCCAGGACGGCTCCGAAAACCAAGTGGGCGAGCAAAGTCACGGTTATGAACCTGGCGGTGAGAGGAATATGGAAGAAAGCCGGGTAAGGCGTGAACAGCATCGCCAGTTCCAGTCCCACCGCAAAACATACGCCCCAAGCCCTGTGTCGCTGGGCAGCGTTGCCAATCAAGGCCACGTACATGATGCCGAACGTCACGCCGTTGCTAAAGTGGTAGGTCCAGCCGACTAGTTGAGCCGTCAGGGAGTAATGCAGTTGCTCGACCGGTTGGCCCAGTATCATCGCGCCGAACCTGGGAAACACCTTGAACAACTTGAGAGCGGGCACAACCTGCTGAATGCCCAAGGTGTCAGCGAAGACGAACGGGAGCCGGAACAGATCGTAAGCGACGGCCGCAATCAAACCGGCCAGGGCACCCACCAAAGTCGCCCTCCAGAGGCGCTGTGTGCCGAAGGCTCGGTCCGTCAACGCCAGCCCACACAGCACCGCCAGCGCTGGCAGCGACACCAAAAGGGTGAAACTCCGCATCGACCACCACCCGAAAAACTCGATGAGCAGGCTCCAAATCGAGGTTGCGGACAGGCCGAATATCAAGAGCCGAAAACCCGGCGACCAGAAATCGCTCGAGCGTTCGGCGGTGGCGGTGTTTTGCACTGACGGACAATGCAGCCTGGACAGCCTGGCTTCAAGTCCGTGAATTCAGAGGTGGGCGATCCGGCGGGACTGGGGGCGCAGCACCCCGACGGCGTGGCCCGGTTATCCCTACTGGATCGCGACACAGTTGTTTGCATCGGTTGTCACCCTTTTATCGAGCGGCCGTGAGCAAAGTATTTCCGTTTTTCCAGCCAGTAAGGAACGATGACGCTTCCGTCAATTTCTTCTCCATGTCCTGGGCTTTGAGGAGGGCCTCGGAAGCGGATTGCTTGGCCTCGTCGCGTTCCTTCTCGGTGCGAGCCAGCTGCGACTTGAAAGGTTCGATGGCGGCGCGCGTCTTTTTCTCCGACTCCGTCTCCCACCGCGCCTGTGCGGCCATCTGGTGGGCTTCGGCTTGCGTGTTCAGCAGGACAACCAGGTCCTGCTCGCGTTGCTTGGCCCTGGCTTGGGCAGCCTCCTCTTTCTGCTGCATTTCCTGGCGCAGTTGGGCTTCCAGTTCACGTAGCGCGGCATCGGCTTCCACCTCGCGGCGCCGAAGAGCCTGCTCGGTTTGGGCCTGCGCCTCGGCTCGGACGGCGTCCAACTTCACCTGCCATTGTTGGTCACGCTGGCGCGATTTGGATTGGAACAGCTCCTCCTTCTGCTGCGACTCGGCACCCAAACGGGTTTCGGTGGCACGGGCGCGCGACTCGGCCTGGCGTTCCCATTCTTCCTCGCGGCCGCGCAAATCCGAGGCCCACTGATTTTGCAATTCGGTTTCCCGGGCGTCGGCTCGGAGGGCCAATTCCTGTTCGCGCTGCTTGAGCTTCGCCTGGAAAGCCAGTTCCTTCTGCTGCAATTCCTGCTTCGAACGGGTGTCGGCCTCGCGCAATTGGGCTTCGAGCTGGCGTTCCCATTCCATCTCGCGGCGACGCAACTCTTGCTCAGCCTGCGTTTGCATGTCGTTCAAACGAACCTCGGCCTGCGCCTGCAATTGCTGTTCCCGCTGTTTAAGCCTGATTTGGGCGGCTTCTTCCCGCTGCTGCGCTTCTTGTTTCCAACGTGCGTCCACCTCCAGGGCACGGACCTCCAACTGACGCTCAAGCTCCGCCTCGCGGCGGCGGGCGTCCTGCTCAACCCTGGTTTGCTCCTCCACCAGGCGGGCGTCAAATCCGAGGGACAATTCCTGCTCACGCTGTTTCAATTGATGTT
>JANXQE010000322.1 GCA_025356925.1 Limisphaerales bacterium
CGAAATTCGAAACCAGAGCGAACAGCGTTCGGCGTTGAGAGGATTCTAAGCTGCTGTTCCTAGTTCCATTAAAGCATGGATCTGACCGGCGGGTCTTGAGTAGCGCCGATACGGAGCCGGGTTGGGCCTCAGGGTTCGGATTTCGGACTTCGGATTTCTTTCGGCCTTCGGATTTCGACCCTCCGCCCTGGAAAGAAAAGCTCACAGCCTCGGTAGGGAGGTCCGGACCAGGAAATATCACGGCGGCCGTCGCTCACTCGACATCGCCCATCGTAGCGCGGATGACCTCATCGGGGGTGGTCAAGCCGGCCAGCACCTTGCGGATGCCGTCTTCGCGCAGGGTGCGCATGCCCATTTCGCGGGCCCGATTGCGCAGGACCGAACTGGAAACCTTTTCGTAGATCAACTTGCGGGCATCGTCGTCGATGACAAAGATTTCAAAGATGCCGAACCGGCCGCGGTAGCCTGTATTGGAACAGTTGGCGCAGCCTTTTCCGCGCTGAAAGGTAGCACCCTGGCTGTTGGATACAGTCAGGTTGAGCTGGCGCATTTCATCCTCGGTCGGGACGTAGGGCGCGGCGCATTGTTTGCAGACTTTGCGGACCAGGCGCTGAGCCATCAGGCCGCGAGTCGAGGACGCCACCAGGAATGGTTTAACGCCAATATCGATGAGCCGGGTGACCGCGCTGGGGGCATCGTTGGTGTGCAAGGTCGAGAAGACGAGGTGACCCGTGAGGGAGGCGTTGATCGCAATAGTGGCGGTTTCCAGATCGCGAATTTCCCCAATCATGATCACGTTAGGCGCCTGACGCAGGATCGCGCGGAGCGCGGTCGAGAACGTCAAACCGACGGCTTCACTAATCTGAACCTGGTTGATCCCCGACAGGATATATTCCACGGGATCCTCAACGGTAATAATCTTGCGGTCGGGCCGGTTGATAAAGTGCAGGCACGAATAGAGCGTGGTGGTTTTGCCCGAACCGGTGGGACCGGTCACCAGGAGGATGCCATCCGGCAACCCGATCAGCCGCTCGAAGGTCTGCTGGTCGTCGGTGAAAAAACCCAATTCCGGCAAGCCCAGGCGCAGGCCTTCCTTGTCGAGGATACGCATGACGATGCTCTCGCCATGGTTGGTCGGCAGGCAGGACACCCGCAAATCGATCAGTTTGGTGCCCACGCTGGTCTGGATCCGGCCGTCCTGCGGAATCCGATGCTCCGAGATGGACATGTTGGACTGGATCTTCAAGCGGCTGACGATGGCCGCCTGCAAGCGCTTGGGCGGCGACTTCATCTCGTGGAGCATGCCGTCAATCCGATAACGCAAGCGAAAGGATTTCGCCAGGGGCTCGAGATGGATGTCCGAGGCGCGGAGTTTAAAAGCTTCGGTGATGATGGAATTGACCAGCTTGATCAACGGAGCGTCGGCATCGATCGTGCCGCCGTCTTCGAGGGTACCCATCTGGATATCGACGTGGTCCTCGGTCAACTCTTTGATCGTGTCCGCCAGGGCTGGGTCGGCGGCGCGCACCCCTCCACCTCCGCCCCGTTCGGCGTAGTATTTGCTGAGGGCCGTCTCGATGTCGGCCTCGGATGCCACTTGCAAACTGATATCCAGCCGCAACAGGTGGTTCAGGCTGTCGATGGTATCGAGGTCCGACGGGTCAGCCAGGGCGACGGTGAGGCTGCCGTCATGTTTGAAAACCGGCACCACGCGGTATTTCCGGGCGATGTGGCGGGGAACCGTGGCAATGACATCGTCGGGGATTTTTATCTCAGCGAGGTTTACGACCTCAGCTCCGAAGTGGGCCGCTTTGGCCTGGGTGACATCCGCCGGCCGAATCACTTTGTTGGCCAGCAGCAAATCCACTAACCCTACTCCGGACGACTGGGCTTCCGGGCGAAGCTCGGCCACTTTATCCGGAGTCACGTAACCCAAATCCACCAGGATATCGATCAGATAGTCGTCTTTTTCAGCCACGATTCGCTAGGCACTAAACACGTTTGTCGTGAAGAGCTCAGTCCAGAGTACCGCCCGGAACCAGATTGTCAATTCAATGCATGAGCTACTCGACCTTCCATTCCTGGATCCCGGCGGACCACCGTGGCTGCAGCTTTACTTCCAGTCTCAGGCCGCTGGTCGTGACTGGTTTGAACGTGACTTTGACGAACCGATCTTTCTCGACGCCGTAAGCGTCGGTCGCTTCAACCGGCTTCCATGTTTCTCCGTCCTTGTACAAAACTTTCCACGAAGCCGGAACCCGGCACTCACCGGTTCCCGTGTCGTCAAACCAATACACCGCGGTTTGGGAAACGGCGGCTGGTGAGGGAAACGCATATTCAACCCACTCGTCGGTGCCTTTTCGCGGCCACCAATGGAAGTAGGAATTCTCGCCATCGTTCGAAGAAGCGGGCTCCATTTGGTCGTTAATGGCGCGTGAGTTGGTCCCGTGGTTCGAGACAGTGACCTGGCTCCGAGATGCCACGGTTGGGCGCGCAGGGACTCGGACGCTCGAATCCGAATCGGCAAGCCAAACGGCCATCTGTCCCCTGCCCCGGTTCGCCCAGGCGTAGTAAGGGATAGCTTGGAAGTCCTGTGCTTTGTGGGTGCGGCCGCCGGTATCATCCGCGGACACGGCGGCGGCTTTTCCGCGGATCACCTCGACGCCGTTGAGCAAATCCGCCTGGAACTCAGCTTTGAGCGGCGCGTCATCGGGCAGGAGCAGGTTGCGAATCTTGCCGTCCGGGTTGTCGGGCCACTCGGCGCAATAGACGATGGGACCGCGCTGCAGAGCCACGCGTCCGCGGTCCGCCTGCACGTTCACGTTCGCCTTAACGCGTCGAATCGGCATGGGAAGATTGAGTTCGATCGCGTCTCCTTTTTGCCAGGAACGCGTCAGGCGGACATAACCCTTGACCAGGGATACCGGGACCAATTTTCCATTAACGAGGAGCGTTACGGGTTCGCGGGCGTCATCGGCAAATTTGTAGAGATCGCCGGGGACGACCTCGCCGCGTGCCCAACCGGGCACCCGCAGCCCGAGTGTAAATCGGCCTTTGCGGGCCGGGGCAACCTCCAACCTGATGTTTCCATCCCAAGGATAACGTGTGCGTTGGGTAAGTTGGACTTTGTTGCCGTTGTCCAGGCCGATCTCAGCCGTGCCGCCCACGTAGAGGTTAACGTAAACCGTGTCGGCCTGCTGCGCATAGATGTACCCGGGAACCGACGCCATGAAACGGGTGATGTTGCCCGGGCAACACGCCACGCCGAACCATGGACTCCGGGCATGCTGGCCATTGGATTCGAGCGGATTCGGGTAAAAGAAACCCTTTCCATCCAGTGAGACTCCCGAGAGCAACCCATTATATAATGTCCGTTCCAGCACATCGATGTACTTGGCATCGCCGTGGAGCAAAAACAGCCGTTCATTCCAATAATCGTTCGCCACTGCCGCGCAGGTCTCG
>JANXQE010000263.1 GCA_025356925.1 Limisphaerales bacterium
TACACTATCGAGCCTCATCGGCAATCTGAGCACAACCTATAGTAGTGTCCGATAGACACGGTCCAAGCTATTGTATGTAGTGCCTGAGATGGGATTCTGCTAACCAACTTGCTACCATTATTTATTTACGCCGCCTTAGCCTCGGGTGGCAGAACTTGAAGCTGCTCAAATGTGATATCCAACTCCGCCTCATAAGATTCTCCCAGCTTGTTTCTGGCCTCAATGCGGTGCTGTCCCTTAACCCGGGCTTTCTTCATTTCAGCGGCGACGGTAGTGCCTGCGTCCTGAGCCAGGCGGTCAACACACGTGCGAACCAGAAAATTGGTTCCCAGTTCATTCGCGAGGTAGAACAACTCAAAGATGTCACTCTCCCGATCCCCGATGTGCACGCAGTTACCGGGATTGTCTATGAGTGCTGTGGATTGACGCAGGTTCTCCAGCCAACGGATGCTTTCCTTCTCTTCTATCGGCACCCGTGTTGGGTTGATTTTCTTCTTCAGGGCATTGCATCCCTTGAATTGTTTGCGGGTCCAAAACTTGATGGCCGCCAATCCCAGCGGCAGCCCTTCCGGAGTGATAGCCAGGCTGCTGTGCATCAGGATACCGCGCACCGTAATATGTTTGAGGCGTCCATCCTTGTCCTTGCCGCAGGAAGGTCGGCCAAGAAGCCCGATCTTGGAATCTTTATGGCGCTGAAAGGAGAACTCACAAGTATCGTGAAGCATCAGAATCTTTTGATCCGCCTGAGAGAGCCGGCCATGGGTGGCTTGGAAATGCCCAGCCATGATCTGGTCTTCGCTGACGTCACTGTTGGAGAAAAAGCGATAAGCCGCCTTGGTGTTGGCCCAATCCTGGCAGGCATACGGAAGACTTTCACCGATTCCCTCGGTCATCATTCCCAGCAGTTTGCCGAACCGTTTACCCAGCCGCAAATCCTTGAATCGGCACCCGGCTACCTCCTCATTAATCCAGCGGTTGGAACACGGGGAATTTGGGATGGTTTTTGATTTCGTTGCTGCTTTTTTGGTTCGCACCCCAATTATCCATCACAACTGTCTATATTTGTACACCTTATTAGTAAAAAATCTTCATTCTTCACAAAACTATTTGTGGGTAATTGAAAGGCTAGCCGTGACGCTTACCATACAGGCGCTTGACAGTGGGCAGGTAATCATTGACCAGGTAATTGGCGTTCATAAGTTCATAACTTTTATCTGCACGTTCAGATCGGTGATTTGTGCGCCGCGAAGCTCGGTACTGAAATCGCGGCTACTAGCCTGCTAACGCGGCAGGCTTCTGATCAGGAGCCCTTGATCCCACGCCTGAATGTCCACCAATGCAGCAACGGCTCTGTTACGTAAGTCTGAATTCTTGTCCTGAGCGGCCTTCACAAGTACTGGGATCGCACGCCTGGCTTCAGGGCCAATTGCTCCCAGAGCCGAGGTGACATCCAAGCGGACCTCGATGTTTGGTTCTGACTCCATCATTTGAATAAGAGGTGCGACCTGTTCCTTAGCTGCCACACCAAGAGCAGCGAAGCCTTGGACCGCACGCTGTCTAGTCGTTATGGCGGGCACGATCGGAAGTTGAATAACAGACTGCTGTTCGTTGAAAGCGATGATTGCCCTTTTCCAGAGCGGGTCCGTTTTGCGAAGCATTCCCAAGAGCACCGGAATCCCGTTAGTGCCTATGGCGCGGACAGCCAGCTGCGCCGTTTGGGGAGAGCTGTCACTCATAAGGTCTAAATCTGATAGCCAAAGACTCAAACGCTTACCTTGGTAGGACGGCTCACGCTGCATAGTCCCTAGGCTCGCAATGAAACCCAGGAGGACCACAGCTAAAATTGCGGGCGCAAGTTGATACCGTTTTGTCACGTAAATATATTACCACCAATAGAGGTGGAAATCCATGTCGAAAACATCTGTTCAGCTGTTCACCGTCAACTGCCGGACCCATTCGCTGACCAGGCCTTGGTAATGCCAAAGCGCAAACCCATCACATCCTGGGTCGGATACGCTTCGAACGATGCGACGCTTGAACGCCACGTTCTCACGCGGGCGCAACAGTCGCTGCGTCCAGAAATCTTCGCGCGTGTGAATGAAAAGCTTGTATTCCATCGTCTGAGCTACGAACACCAGTGGGAGATTGCGGAGAAATTTCTGTCGCGCGAAATCGAGTTCCT
>JANXQE010000264.1 GCA_025356925.1 Limisphaerales bacterium
TACACTATCGAGCCTCATCGGCAATCTGAGCACAACCTATAGTAGTGTCCGATAGACACGGTCCAAGCTATTGTATGTAGTGCCTGAGATGGGATTCTGCTAACCAACTTGCTACCATTATTTATTTACGCCGCCTTAGCCAGCGAATTGAGCGTTGGCGGCTGGTTTGGAGGAGGTGTGATGGCGTTTGTGAACACGGCTTCATTTGAAAAAACGCTTTCGAGCCCCAACGAATCAACTGCCGTGGCGGCGATGAAATAGGTCGTTCCGTCGACCAAGTTAGAGATGGTGGCGGTGGTGGTGTTGCCCACTGCTACGACGTTGCTATAGGACCCGCTGGCTAAGCCATAATAAACATTGTAGCCCGCGACGTCGGTGTCGACGCTGGGATTCCAGGCGGTCGTCACTCTGTTACCAGCCAGCGCGGAGGAGGGCCAGACAATGGCAAGCCCGAAGGTTAGAATTGAAACGAGAGCTGCGCACCTCCCACGACCCGAAACAACTTCGAAAGACATATTGCCGATTCACATCGCATAATGCTTGCCAACGCTCAGCTTCGCGCCGCGAAGCCTCCTGGCTCACGTTTTAGCTCAAGCGAAAGTCTACATATCCTACTGAATTACAATAGAGATGAACAGTAGAACTTATTATAAATCCAGCGGCCCTTCTAGTGCTCGGTCGCAGCAGGTTTGGCACGGGCTCCCGCTTCGGATCCCTTGAAGCCGGATGGGACACAGGTGTCTCGAAAAGCTGCCGAGCTTCCTACTGCGGCTGTCCGATTCGAATGGGCACGGGGAACCGGTTAGTCCCTCCCGTTGCAGATTGAGTGGCCGTAAAGAAGCTCCAGCCCGGCTGTTCGAGAACCAAGCAGGAGCTGGAAGGTCCGGGTATGGTTGTAAGCGGGGTCCACGTAACGAGATCCGTGCTCTGCGAAATGCTCACGTCGTTGGTGAGCAGCGGCCAGGAGAGCAGCAGAGTGGGGCCGTCCGGCGGGGAGATCACAAATAGGTTCGTGGCAACGCCCGCGTAATTGTCGTCCACAACGGTGGCATTCAGGCTATAGGTTCCCGGCGCCGCGGGCGTGGTCGTCAGACCATTGTAGGTAATGGTTACGTCCAGATTGGAGGGGGTGGTTAATGCGGTCGCTGTTTTCGACGTTCCGTCGAACGACTGGGTCAGCCCAGATAGCTCGACACCGGCAGTGGCCTTGGCGACCGTGAGAACGTCGGTTGCGCCACCACTGTAATCGGTGGCGTCGATGATCGTGGCACTGACCGCATAAGTGCCTGCGTTGGTCGGTGGGTCGGGCAACCCGTTGTACGTAACTACGACTGGAATGGTAACGGGTCCGGTGGTGAAATCGGCCCGGTTGGGAGCTCCGTCGTAGGTTTGGTTCAGATTAGATAGCTGGACGGTCCCGACGGCTTTCTCAATGGTAAGCAGGCCAGTTGCGTCGCCCGTATAATTGGCATCGACGATACTGGCGTCTACCTGGTAAACACCGGCATGAATGGGCACGGCCGCGAGGCCGTCATACGTGGTGGAAATGCCCAACCCGGTCAGGGTGGTAGCTGCCGCGGATTTGGGGGTGCCGTCGTAGATTTGGTCGAGGTTCGCCAGTTGGACAGCAGTCAGGGCTTTGGAGATGGTGAGAGTGTTGGTTAAGATGCCCACGTAGTTGGGATCGTTGATGGTGCCGATGACTTGGTAGGCGCCTGCAGCGGAGGGTGCCGACGTTGAGCCGCTGTAGGTCAGCGTGTGGGTTAATCCGGGGGGCAGGGTGGTCGCGATTACGGGCTGGGGGGTGCCGTTGTACGTGGGGTTTAAACTCGCCATCTGGATGATGGCGACGGCTTTGGAGATGGTGAGAGTGTTTGTGGAATTGCCAAAATAATTTGGATCGATGATCGTGGCGACCACTTGGTAGCTGCCTGCGTCAGACGGTGGATTGAGTTGACCGTTGTAGGTCAGAGAAACCCCCACCCCGGGTGGGATTGTCATCACAGTGGCAATTTTGGGTGTGCCATCATACGTTTGGTGCAGGTTCGCCATTAACACATGGCTCTGTGATTGGGGAACCTGGTACATTACTTCACCCGAGAAGCCGCTTTCCAAGCCCGTGATATCGACGATTGTGACCGCGAAAAAGTAGGTTGCGCCAGCGGTGAGATTGCTGACGGTGACGGCGGTGTTGGCGCGGGTGGCAACGACGTTGGTATAGACTTGGCTGGCGCCACCATAATAAAGGTTGTACGACGCCACGGCGGGATCGGTGCTGGGATCCCATGCCAATGTTACATTCTGGGCAAAGCTAGAACGAAGTGAGGCGAGCAGCGCGACTGTGATTAGAAATGCTAGCAGTCTAGCGTTAGTCATTAAACTACACTTATTTGAGCGGCGCAACAACTTGCGCGAGTCGATCCCAAAATCCAAGCTGTGAAATCAGTCTTTCGTGCCCTGGGGCGAGCGCACTTTGCCATATCAC
>JANXQE010000303.1 GCA_025356925.1 Limisphaerales bacterium
GCCATGCGGGATAAGGGAATCCAAGTGACGGGTTCCGACCAGAATGTTTATCCGCCAATGACAACCAGATCTGGCCGGTGTCCCAGATTCTTTTCGGCGTAACCGGAAATGACCTCGATCTTGCGCTCGGCCAGGAACGTCGACATCGGCGGATAAACATTCTGGTCGGAACCCGTCACTTGGATTCCCTTATCCCGCATGGCAGCGGCCGCCGAAGCCATGGCGGTGCCGCAGATCCCGACGAAGTGAACCGAACGAATTTGCGAAAACATCAGCTCGATGATAGGCTGCGCGTCCGGCGTGAAAAGCGAAAAGAGCCTGCGGCGCATCCCGATAGCCTTGACGATCGCAGGATCCGATAGCGGCGGGGGAGCGGGAGTGCAAGCGGACCTAAAAGCGTTCGCCGCGCTCGGTGTCCACGGGACCACCGTGTTGACGTGTGTCACGGCTCAGAACCCGCGGCGAGTGCTTGGCATCCAACCGTGTAGCGTGTCGACGGTCAGGAGCCAGCTCATGGCCGTTTTTGAAGAACTGGCCCCCGCTGCCGCCAAAACCGGCATGCTTTACTCCAGGGCGATCATTCGTGTTGTCGCGGAGCTTTTTCGGGATCGCACGGTCCCGCTGGTGGTGGACCCCGTTATGGTTTCAACCAGCGGCGCGCGGTTGCTCGAACCGGCAGCCATCCAGGTCCTCTGCCGCCAACTATTGCCGCTCGCCACCTTAGTCACGCCCAATCTCCGCGAAGCGGAAATCCTGCTCGATATGAAGCTGAGGTCAGTGGAGGATCTCCGCCAGGCTGCCAAAAAGTTGTATCACCGATTTGGGGCGGCTGCCCTGGTTAAAGGGGGGCATTTGCGAGGGCTTCATGAAGCGGTCGACATCTTCTACGACGGCAGCGAGGAATTGTTGTTGAGCGCGCCCTTTGTCCGAGGCTTGCGCACACATGGCACCGGTTGCGCGTATTCGGCAGCCATTGCCGCCTATCTGGCGGCCGGACTTCCGCTCGCGCTGGCGGTGACCAGGGCGAAGGAATTCGTCACCCAAGCCATCGCGCAGAGCCAAGCCGCCGGGCAGCACAGCGTGCTGAATTGCTTCTGGCAGCGAAGCTAGGGCCGGCGGGCACAAAACCCGAAACCCGAAACCCGAAGACCGAACGAAACCCAAAGACCGAAATCCGAATCCGTGACCGCCAATTCGGCCTTCGGATTTCGGCCTTCTTTCGGGCTTGGCCTTCGGGCTTCGGAATTCCGGGCCCTGGCGTTCGGGGCGTTTACAAAAATTTCGTGCCACGACGCACCGAATTTGCTATTTGAGCCCTATGACCGGTACGCGTCCCATCCACAACCTGGCGCTCATCGGCTTCATGGGAACGGGTAAATCCGCTGTCGGCCGGTTGATCGCCCAGATTCTTCACTTCACTTACTTGGACACGGATCAGGTCGTTGAATTTCGCGCGCATAAAACCATCCGCGATATTTTTCAGCAGGACGGCGAACCTGCTTTTCGCGACTGGGAGCGAGTCATCGTCGAGGAACTCACACGCCGGAACAAAACAGTGATCTCGACGGGCGGCGGTCTGCCCGCCGCCCAGGCCAATCTCGACAGCCTCAAAACCCATTCCCTCGTGGTATGCCTCTGGGCTTCGGCGGACACAATTTACGAACGCGTCCGCGACCATGACCACCGGCCGCTCCTCGCTGAAGCCGAGCCACTGGGCAAAATCCGGGAACTCCTCGCGGTGAGGGAACCCTATTATCGTCAAGCGGATGTGCTGGTGAATACTGAGCGGCGGTCGGTGCGAGAAGTTGCGATCCAGGTGATCCATCAGTTCCACATGGCACAAGTGGCGCATCGATGAAGGAAACCATCCGGCGTCGTGCTCAGGAGTTGGGCTTTGATGAGTGTCGGTTCACGTCGGCCGCGCGGCCGGAGTCGGCGGTACACCTTCACAATTGGCTGGGCAAGCAGCAGCATGGGGAAATGGCTTACCTCGAGCGTAACGCTCAGAAACGGGTCGATCCGCAGAAAGTCCTCCCCGGAGCCAGGACAATTATTACTCTCGCAACGAGCTACGCCCTGACAGAGGACGAGCCGTCCGGCATTCCGCACTCCGCACTCCGTAATCCGCATTCCGCACTCCGCACTCCGCACTCAGGAGTGGTGGCCCGCTACGCTCGGTATCAGGATTATCATAACGTTTTGGGGCCGCGCCTGAGGCAGTTAACAGATTTGCTCAGGCAGGTTGGCGGGCCTGGCGCCTGCTCCCTTTGGTACGTGGATACAGGGCCGCTGCTGGAACGCGACCTGGCCCAACGGTCGGGGCTCGGCTTTATCGGCAAGCACACCAACCTGATCAGCCGCCGGTTGGGCAATTGGATTTTTCTCTCCGAGATAATCACGACGCTCCTATGGGAGCCCGACGAGCCTGAAAAAAATCGCTGTGGGTCCTGCACGCGCTGTATCACCGCGTGCCCAACCAGTGCCATCACGGCGCCGTTTCAATTGGATGCACGACGCTGCATTTCTTATCTGACGATTGAACTCAAGGGCGCGATCCCTCGGGAGTTGCGCCCGGCCATCGGCAACCGCATTTACGGTTGCGACGATTGTCTGGCGGCCTGTCCGTGGAACCGATTTGCGAAGGCGGCTAGCCTGATGCGAGCCCATGAGCGCCCTGAACTCGCCCTCCCCGATTTGCTGGAACTTCTTTCGCTCAATGAGCCGGAGTTCAAGCGGCGGTTCGCTGGCACGCCCATGGTCCGCACCAAACGCCGCGGACTGCTGCGCAACGTTTGCGTGGCGTTGGGAAATGTCGCCGACCTGCAGGCCCTGCCTGCGCTCGAGAAGGCGGCGTCCGATCCGGAGCCCCTCATTGCAGAACACGCGCTCTGGGCCATCGGGCAGATTCAGCACCGCGCCGCGACCAAATCTGCTGGGTAGTCGCCACCACCTCCACGTCAGCTCTCCAGGTTTGACATCCACTGAGATTTGTTCAATCGTGCGGCCATGAAATTCCATCGTCCTTTGAGCCCTAACCCATTTTGTGAGATCGTTTCTTTGGTGGAACAGGCACTTCACACGGCGCACCCCTCGGTTCGTAGAGATTTCAGATTTGAGATCCCAGATTTGAAATCAGGCAAAGCAGGGTGTTCAACGCGGGCCTTGCTCGTCATCCTGCTGGCTATTTTTGGCATGATGATCGAATCAGGTACACGGGCAGCAGAATCTTCTGGTTTACTTTTGGTGGACAACAAAGGCGATAAAACCCTGGGCATCGTTGACCCTGAATCGGGCCGCCAGATCGCGGTCGTGGAGGAGGACGGGGAGACCGGGCATGAAGTGGCAGCCTCTCCGGATGGCAAGCTCGCATTCGTCCCCATCTACGGCAACTCAGGCGTCGGCCATCCGGGAACGGACGGCCATTTGCTGCGGGTCATCGATGTGGCAACGCGAAAGATCGTGGGAACGGTCGATTTCGGGAAAGGGGTGCGACCCCATTGCGCGGTGATGGGACCGAAAAATGGGCTGCTTTACGTAACGACTGAACTGAACAACTCGGTGACAATTATCGACCCGGCGACCTTCAAGATCGTTGGCAGCGTTCCTACCGATCAGGCAGAGTCGCATATGCTAGTCATTTCCAGCGATGGCCGCAGAGGATACACGGCGAACGTGGGCCCGGGAACCGTTT
>JANXQE010000320.1 GCA_025356925.1 Limisphaerales bacterium
CGACCTTGACCCATTTGCCGAGCCGATACTTGGCCACCAGTGCCTGGGCTTGCTTAAGCGAACTGTTGGGATCGGTCCTGGGCTTTTTCTCCACCTCCAGATTGCGCGCCGTGATCTTGGCTTGCACGCGTGCCCATTGGTCCGCGCGCCGAGCCCGTTCCCGAGCCTGCGACTGGGGATTGCACCGCAGCACGTAACGTTTGCCATTCAACTCCACCTCCGCCGGCTTCTCATCGAAGAGTTCCAACTCCAAACGCCCCTTGGCCAGGAGCGCCCGGATTTGCGGATCGGTTAGCGCCGTAACGTAGCAGAATTTCGCTTCGCCCAGCGCTGCCTTGCCCAGGCCCTTGATCATACCCCGGTCTCCCACCAGCGCTACTTCCTGCGCTCCAAAACGCACCTTAAGCTTCTGCACCGCATCCAAAAAGGTGGGCGGATCGCCGGTGTTGCCACGGTAAAGTTCAATGGAAAGGGGTTCTCCATCCCCATCGGTCAACAATCCAGCCACTAACTGTTTCTTGCCCTTCTTGCCGTCCCGGTTATACCCAAAATCCGCCAACTCGTTTTCCAGCCCCTCAAAATACACACTGGTCACGTCATACAGATAAATCGCGCGTGTCGGCGCCGCCGTTACTTTGGGGGCCAGCGCCGCTTCGATGCTCTCCTGCCGTTGTTGCAGATTCTCCAGTGCCGCGTACAGATCGTCCTCATCGAAAGATCCCACCTGCAGGATTTCCTTGACCGCATGGTCTTCACTCCACCGCGCCGCGGACAATCGGCTGCCTTGATGAGCCAACCGGGCGTAGATCAGGAACAAGGCCAGACGCTGGGCGCGGGTCTGCTCGCCCACTGCCTGGACCAGTCCGATCTCTCGAGCCAGGCCATCCAGGGCGGCTAAGACGCCATAACAGGGCCCCAGGTGAATGTCCTCCGAAACGCCCGAGCCACTGGGCGCAGGGCTTGGACTCTGGGGAGGCGGTGGCTGGCCCTGGCAGTGCCGTTCGATGAGTTGGATCAGATCCGAAGGAAGTTTGGAAAGATTGGCCAAGGTTTCATGAACGACGACTGATTTGGGGGCCGGGGCTCCGGCCGCGGGCCGCCCCGGCGGGCGCTTGGCGGCAACGCGTTTGCCCTGCACCAAGAGGACCGATTGGTAGTCTTTGCCACCCAGCACCGCGTGGTTGCGTTTGATGAACACGATAGTGCGAGCATAGGAAGCGAAGGCGGGGAAGACAAGATAACTAACGCTCTATTAGAGACAACATTTCAGACGCAGCAAATCCGCACAAATACGGTGGATTCTGCTTAGAAACCCCCTTCCGATGGGGGAAGATCAGTCTGAACCGGCCCCACCCACTGGCTCCACAGTCGATGCCGACCCAATCGGCCGGCCCCTCAGCTCTACTGCCATCTAACGGGCCAGGGCTTGCAATTGCTTTGACTGGCACCAATAATGCTTTGTAAGCAATGGTTACAAGATGGTCTGAGTGTTAGCCCTTTGGCCCAATGTACTAACGATCCCTTTGATTTAGTGTCGCTTTCGATGCTGTTGTGGAGCGAAGCTCCTCAGGACGATCAAACTTGAAATGGACAAGATCCGCAATTGTTCCGATAGTCGTTCCGTAATGCTTCCGCTTGTCAATGCTTGGCCGCAATCAGATTATGCCTACGTGATAAATACCAGGCTACAGCTCAGCCCGGATGGTCGAAAACCCTACACGAGACGAGGCAAAACGAGACGTTAAAAATTCGTTGCTTTTGCCAACGCAAGAAAACGATTTGCAAATAGTGAATTGTCCTGGATCATCGCACGACTGTGAAGAGCTGCTCAAGGTGTTGGTGCAGCGTTACGCTTCTCTAATTAAGGTGCCTCCCGACAAGCCGGAAGAAAGCGTCGAGGCGGCCGTGCGCGCTCTATGGTCATGCGCCGTGGGCGTCCCCAGCTCGAGTGTGGGCGCGATGAGCTTGCCTTTGTCTCCCCTCACCGAAGCGCAACTGGATCAGTTGATGGCCTTATTGGAACGAAGAGCCAGCGGAGTGCCCCTTTGCTACATAACGGGACGCCAGCAGTTTATGGGGCTGGAGCTTAGGTCCACCGACGCGGCATTTATTCCCCGAAAGGAGACGGAAGTCATGGTAAAGGCCGCATGTTCACTCCTCGTCGGGGAAATACTGCCACGGAACTCGAAACCCCGCGTACTGGATTTGGGCACCGGCACCGGAAACCTGTCGTGTTACGTCGCTCGCCAGTTCCCGGAGTGCACGATTATTGCAACCGACATCTCACCAGCAGCGGCGCAATTGGCCGAAGAAAATATCAAACGCTTGGGGTGCGAGGAAAAAGTGAAGGTTTTAGTGGGCGACCTATTCGCTCCATTCCAAGCAGGAGACGAACAGAATAGTTTTGACCTTATCCTGTGCAATCCTCCCTACATCAGCACCACAAAGTTACAGCAGATTGACCCGGAAATCTCTGAGCACGAGCCGAAGTTGGCGATCGATGCTGGCCCGTTTGGTCTAGCAGTACTGGGCCGCTTGATGCGGGATGCCCCGCTCTATACGAGACCTGGCGGCTGGCTCGCGTTCGAATTGGGCGTCGGCCAAGGCCCCGGAACTATGAAAAGGCTGTCGAAAGACGCGCGATACCAGCGCGTGAACGGCTTTATGGACGACGACAAAAATGTACGAGCCATCGCCGCTCAAATCAGTGATAATAAACCAGGCGTCCAATAAGACGCGCTCAGTAATGTAAATTCCCTAGGAACCGATGAACTATAAAACCAGAGTAAAGGATTTCGTTGTCTCGAATTTGCTGTTTGGTGCCGCCGGAGACCTCAAGGATAACATGTCTTTTCTGGAAAGCGGCACGATTGATTCCACAGGCGTTTTGGAAATCATTATGTTTTTGGAGGAAACCTACGGTATAAAAGTTGAGCCCGAGGACATGGTTCCGGAAAACCTCGACTCGATTGACCGAATCTCGGAGTTTCTCACCCGGAAACTCGGCACCCCGACAACCCAATGAACGCCAATCTAATTCCAGTTAAGCGGGCTGGTTCCGGAGAGCAGTTTTGGCATCAGCCAATCGGAGGCAAGCCCGACTCCAGGCCGCAACAACTTTCAAGATGAAAACTCGATCTGCTGTCGGCCCAGAGCTTCTCAAATTGGATTGTGCGAAGGAAGCTGATCGAATTGGAACATTCCTGCACGAGGTGGTTTTTCGGCGTTTCCGCCGCAAAGGGGTAGTCCTAGGGATTAGCGGAGGAATCGACAGCAGCGTGGTCGCTGGTTTGGCGGCGCGAGCGTTGGGCAAAGAACACGTCCTTGGGTTGTTGATGCCCGAACGCCATTCCGCGACGGAGACCCTGGAGTTGGGCCGGGTACTCACAGAACACCTAGGTATCGAATCGGTGCACGAAGACATCTCGCCCATGCTGGATGCATTTGGGTGTTACCG
>JANXQE010000380.1 GCA_025356925.1 Limisphaerales bacterium
TGATGGTCGGCCCGACCGGTCCGCGCCGGTTGCGGCTCGCCATCGAGCACCTCGCGAATTTTCGCGGCAGCTCCTGTTACTTCATCGACCTCGATCCGCGCTGGGTCAAAAAGGTCATCGCTCAAAAGCATGTGGACCAGGCCCGCGCGTATATGGATCACGTGGTGGACCAGGGTGTCACCCTGCTCAAGCACCGAAAAATCGCCGGCCTGTTTACCACACCAAAACTGCTCGAAGCGCTGGGTGAAAAGATTAACCTTTACGAAGCCGGAGTCCGCGGTGTGTTTTGCGGCGGCACGACCATGACTCCCCAGTACGTCCGGTTCATCATGGAAGAAGTTTTAGAAGGGCGCATTGGGTTTTACCCAACTTATGGCAATACGCTCATGGGCCTGGCAGCCAGTGTGCCGCTCCGGCCCGAAGACAACTTTTCGATCACTTACTACGCCCCCCAACCGCGCGCGGTCCTGCGCGTGGTGGACCCCAATCAAACCAACACCCTGATCGAGTATGACCATTGGGGACGTGTCGAGCTCACGACCTTGACCAAGGAGTTTTTCCTCCCGCGCTTCCTCGAACGCGACGAAGCATTGCGCCGCCCTCCGCGTGAGCCTTACGCGTGGGATGGGGTGGGTGATGTCCGGCCTTTCGGCGCGATGGAAAAGAACATCGTCGAAGGCGTGTACTAGACCCCGCTCGCCTCGCAACCCAGCCCGCAGACCTCACATGAACCTGGACAAGCGAAGGCGTAGCGCAGAGTTCCCGGCCTAACAACTCAGACGCAGCGAACTTCAAAATGTCTTCGACCTTGCCTCATCTCCCTGCCCTGCGCCGCGGCAAAGCCTATGCCAGCCTGGACCAGACGGATGTCCGGGATTGCCGCACCGGCGAACCGCTGGCGCGCATCAGCCACGTCAACGCCGGCATCATCCGGAAAGACTTTGCCCGGGTCGGCGAGGCGCGCGCAGCACTCAAGCGGCTGTCGGTGGAACAACTCCTGGAGGTTTGCCGCCAAGCCGCCGAACTGTTCCTCAATGCGACACTCCCGCTCGGCGACCAGGGCCACACGCAATCGCCTCACCAATACGTCGAAGCCCTCTCAGCCACCAGCGGTTTGCCGTTCGTCATGGTGCGCCGCAACAGCCAAAAAATCGCCCATGCCCTGGCCAACATGCGCACAATCCTGAGCGGGCTCACCCGTGGACTCGAGTTGGGCGTTCTTGACCGCGGTTTTGGCGAGCAAGCGGGAGGCCGAGTCAGTTTTTATCCCGCCACACAAAGTCTCGGACTGGTCATGCCCAGCAACTCGCCCGCCGTCAATTCCCTTTGGCTCCCGGCTATTCCTCTCAAGATTCCAGTCCTGCTCAAGCCGGGACGGGATGAGCCCTGGACGCCTTACCGCTTGATCCAAGCTTTCATTGCCGCCGGTTGTCCCGCCGAAGCGTTTGGCTTCTACCCCACCGACCATGAGGGCGCGGCCGAAATACTGCGTCTGGGCGGCCACGCGCTGGTGTTCGGTGACAAGACCACCACCGCGCCTTATGCGAACAACCGGGCCGTCCAGGTCCACGGCCCTGGTTTTAGCAAAATCATCGTGGGCACCGATGAAATCGAGCGCTGGCCTGAGTTTATCGATTTGATGGTTGCTTCCATCGCCGAAAACGGCGGGCGGAGCTGCATCAATGCCTCCGCGATTGTGGTACCCAAGTACGCCGCGGAAGTTGCGGACGCGCTTGCCCGCAAACTCGGCCCGATCACGCCACTGCCGGCTCAGGATGAAAACGCCAAACTTTCCGCGTTTGCAAATCCCAAAATGGCCGAGGGGATTGACCTGATGATCGAGGATGGCTTGCGGACGCCTGGGGCGCGAGAAGCGACCGCCGCCTATAGGAACGGTTCCCGCCAAACCACTTTCGAGGGCGGCAGCTATCTCCGGCCGACCATTGTTCACTGTGACTCCTTCGCTCACCCGCTGGCCAATCGCGAATTCCTTTGCCCTTACTCAAGCGTCGTTCAAGTCCCGCAAGCCGAAATGCTTGACCAGATCGGGCCTTCCCTGGTCGTCACGGCCATCACCAGGGATGCCGCGTTTCGCGATGCCCTCCTCGATTGTTCCTGCATCGACCGCTTGAACCTCGGCCCGATCTCCACCACGCGGATCTCGTGGGATCAGCCGCATGAAGGCAACCTTTTCGAATTCCTCTACCGCCGCCGCTCGCTCGAGTTTTCCTAATGTCCAAGCTTATGGCCTCAAGCCTTGACGCCCCTGACGCCTCGATGGTCCCGTTTGATTATCAGCCGCGGACGAGGCTGGTGTTTGGGGTTAATGCAGTCGAGCAGATCGGCGAATTGGCCGTGGAGATTTCTGCCAAAAGGGTGTTGCTCGTGACCGACCCTGGGATCGTCTCGGCAGGCCACGCCGGGCGCGTGATTGGGTTGCTCGAGCACCGCGGCCTGCAGGTGGTCTGCTTCGATAAAGTCGAAGAAAACCCAACCACGCAATGCGTCGAGCGTTGCGTCGAGGTCGCACGCCTTTTAAGCATCGACACCATCGTGGGGCTGGGCGGCGGCAGCAGCATGGACACGGCTAAAGGCTGCAATTTCATTCTGAGCAATGGCGGCCAGATGAAGGACTACTGGGGCATCGGCAAGGCAACCCTTCCGATGCTGCCGTTAATTGCCATTCCCACCACCGGCGGCACCGGAAGCGAATGTCAATCCTTTGCTCTGATCACCGACCAGCACACCCATCAAAAGATGGCCTGCGGCGACCCGAAAGCCGCCGCACGGATTGCCCTCCTGGATCCCGCGCTGACGCTTTCCCAACCGCCTCACGTCACCGCCGCTAGCGGCATCGACGCCATCGCTCACGCGATCGAGACTTCGGTGACCAAACGTCGAACAGCGCTTTCACTCCTTTACTCTCGTGAAGCATTCCGGCTCACCATCGCGGGACTGCCTCGCGTCTTGAAATCGCCCGCAGATATCGAGGCCCGCGGCGAGATGCTCCTGGGGGCCGCCCTGGCCGGAACCGCGATCGAAAATAGCATGCTCGGCGCCGCTCACTCGGCCGCCAATCCGCTAACCGCACATTTCGGCACGCCACACGGTCGGGCCGTGGGCCTGATGCTGCCTCACATTGTGCGCTTTAATTCCGCGGAACCTGCAGTCGCCAGGACCTATGCTGAACTCGCTGCGACCTCGGGAATCTCCTCGCCTGCCGACCCATCCGCCGTGGCCGCCGAAAAATTAGCGGTGCACCTCGAGCAGTTGCTCGATCTCGCCAACCTCCCGCGCTCGCTCAAGGACTGTGGCGCCCATAATGGAGACCTCGTCCGCCTGGCGGACGAGGCATCGTCCCAGTGGACCGCCCAGTTCAATCCCAGGACCGTCACTCGCACCGATTTCCAGCAACTCTACACTATGGCCCTGACATAAGCGCAACGCCGGCCATGACCAGGCTCTATCTTCTTTATCCCTTGGTTCTGATTGTTTTCGTCGTGGGCATCTACGCAGCAGTCGAGCGGGGCCAAAAATTGCGAGCACCGACAGCCACCCAACCGGCTCACCAAATCGCTGCACCGGCGGCGGCTACCGCTTCACCATTGGATCCCTCTGCTTCACTCTTCACCAATCTTGGGGAAAACCTGCAAGATCCACTCTCTCGCCTCTTCATCCAGCTCATTCTTATTGTCCTCGTCGCTCGGGTCATTGGCAGTCTGGCCCGGCGCATCGGCCAACCCGCGGTCATCGGCGAGATGGTGGCTGGCATCTTGTTAGGTCCATCTTTGCTTGGCTGGCTCTGGCCGGCCTGCTTCCATTTTGTCTTCCCCATATCCTCGTTGGGGACTCTGCGACTGCTCAGCCAGGTGGGCGTTTGTCTGTTCATGTTCGTCATCGGCATGGACCTCGACCTCGGTCATCTGAAGCATCAGGCCCGAACCGCGGTTTTGGTCAGCCAGGTAAGCATCATCTTTCCGTACCTTTTGGGCGTCATAACCTCGCTCTTTCTGTTCACAAATCTCGCGGCGCCCAACACAACCTTCCTGGCCTTCGCGTTGTTCATCGGGATTTCCATGAGCATCACTGCGTTCCCGGTGTTGGCCCGCATTCTCGAGGAGCGCGGACTGACCAAGACGCCGTTGGGCAGCACTGCGCTCGCCTGCGCAGCGACGGATGACGTCACCGCCTGGACCGTCCTGGCGTTCGTGATCGCGATCGTCAAGGCCGGCCGTTTGGGAGCTTCGTTCGTCACCCTCGTCCTGGTACTGGCGTTCGTCGGGTTCATGTGTTTTTGGATCAAACCGCGCCTGCCGCGCTGGCTTAGCAGCTCCCGTCCTGGACACAGCGCGCCCGGCAAAAGTGTGATCGCCGGCGTGCTCGTCTTGCTGTTTACCTCCGCTCTAGTGACTGACGTCATCGGGATTCATGCTTTGTTCGGAGCCTTTTTGGCTGGCGTCGTGATGCCTCATCATGGCGAGCTTCGAGACTCATTAAGGGTTCGCCTCGAACATTTCAGCTCGATTTTTCTGCTACCCCTCTTCTTTGCCTTTACCGGTTTGCGCACCCAGATTGGGCTGCTCAATGATCTCAACGGATGGCTGATCTGCGGGGCGCTTGTTGGCGTTGCAACCGTGGGCAAGTTGGGCGGCGCCACGCTCACCGCGCGGCTCACCGGCGTCAATTGGCTCGACTCATTTGCCCTCGGCGCATTAATGAACACCCGCGGTTTGATCGAGTTAATTGCCCTGAACATCGGCTACGATCTCGGAATCCTTCCTCCGCGGATTTTTGCCATGATGGTAATCATGGCCCTGGTCACGACCGGAATGACCGGGCCCCTGCTCACTCTCGTGGACTCCCTCCGTGCGCGGCGCGGGCTGGTGA
>JANXQE010000451.1 GCA_025356925.1 Limisphaerales bacterium
CGGCTCAAACGGACCGGCCAGACCCTGCAGTCCTTCTCGTCCAGCAACGGAGTGGTATGGGCTCGGGAAGGTTACGCGGACGTCTCGACGAACGCCGCTGGCCCGCTGCCCGCAAGTTTGAACGTGGGCATCTGCTGCACCGCTCACGCCAATGACGCGTTTAATGCAAACCCGATCAGGTACGTCTATACCGCCTCGTTCGCGAACTATGACAGCGCCTACATCGCGCCGACCAACACGCAGCCGGCCACGCTGTCGGCGAAGATAACGGGTGGAAACATCTCCATCTCCTGGACACCGGCTGGCGGCACACTCGAATCGAGCCCGACCTTGGGCACAGGCGCGATCTGGACCAAGATCGCAGGCGCCAGTAATCCCTACAACGCTCCGATCTCGGGTAATGACAGTTTCTTCCGGGTCGGACCGTAAGGAACCCATTCGGTAAGTTTTGGACACAGAGGGCCGCGGGAAACCGCGGCCCTCTTTTTTATCCCTGTCGGGTTCGACCTCGACGTGCCGGGCAAACGATTTGCAGTCGCCCTTCGCGCAAAACCCTCGCGCAGCCCCTTCGCGCACGGGTTCGAGCGACTCTGGTTGGCCCCCGCGGAGTCCCTGGGCAAGATCTGTACAATTTACGGAGGCCCGAACGGTTTCGGCAGGATTACTCATGAGACTCCGGGATAGACTACTCAGACCGGCCCCTTACGCTGTGGCTTGCGCGCAGCCCGGCAGGGCGAAAGAAAATAGCCCACCGATTTATCGGTGGGTACTGGAGCGGGCAATGGACCAGTCCCGCCAGGGACGGCAGAGTTCTTTCGTCCCTGACGGGACTCGCCCTACCGTGCCGGCCGCCTACCCACCGATAAATCGGTGGGTTATTTTCTTTCGCCCTGTCGGGCTGCCTGCGGCGTGCGTAAAGCGGAGCAGGGATGGGGCAGTTCGCTGCAGTTCATCCCACGGACTTGGGATTAAGCTGTCGTGGCTGGAGGTCCGATTGGTCCTTTGGCTCTTGTGGTTTTCACGGGCACACGAGCATTCGGGCCTCCGGTAAAGCGGTCTTTCGTTCCTGTGGCAATCGGCCGTAAATTCCGAGGCGGCCTAACGCATACACTTACGATGGGCAGATTCAAGAGGCTTTGGTGCTTTGTTGCGGAGGGTAAAGGGCCTCTAATGCGTCATCGAATAAACGATAATGTTGATGGCGAGGGGGTAGGCGATGTTTTCTGAAAACCGATGGAAAAAATATTCATCCTCTCCCTCGCGCTCCCAGCCATCACCGTTATCTGTGTTATCGCAGCCGAGCACCATCAGACGGTTTTTGTCATCGAACAGCGCCCGGAAGTGGATATCCCGGCAAACCTCTCCTTCATGAAACTCCCAGGTGACGCCGGTCACGTCGGCGCGCCGGCCGATGAGCACGTTTGGGATCTGTAACTGGTCTTTCGGGACCTTCAGATTATAAACGCTGTGAAAGATGGGATGATCCATTTCCAGCTCTACCCAATGGCCTTCGGGAAGCACTCGTTTAAGCTCGCGCTCGAGGTTCGCCCACTGCGGCTTTCCCCAACAATCATCGGTCATCAGAAAACCACCGTTGCGCAAGTACTTCCGCAACGCCGGCACCTCGGCATCTTCGAGGATCATCAGGCCGGGTTCAACGATGTAAATCCAGGGATAGTCGAAGAGTTCCGGGTCCGTCAGGTCGATGAACCGGCCGTTGGGGTTGACCTTCATCGAGGTTAATTGCTGCAGCCGATACGACAGGTTCAAATCGCTGTCAGGGGAGTCGCTATACCAATAACCCCCGTTCCACCACACCTTGTCCCGGAACCGCGTCAACCGTGTCCAACGGACCCGAGCGAACGAGAACACATCCTTCTCGAACCCGGCCGTGTTTGTCCAGTCCGGGGTCGGACCGCTATGCCACTGAGACTCACGCGCCGTGGTAGCCAGGTGGACAGTTGGATTCCAGCCTTCTCCCTGATGAGAATTTCGATCGTACGCGGCAGGATCCCCAAAGGCCGCCGAAGAGCAGACCATCGCCAATCCACCCAGTCCGAGCCACCGGGAGCGCGGAACCATCACCCGTTCCTCGCTGCCGGATGGGCGGTGGAGCGTAGAGCTTCGAGGCTGTCCATACATATCCTGGTCACCGCTCGCTTGAGCAAGAGCGGGGACGCGCCACCAAACTCACTCAAAAAACCTCCGAGCACAAGGCGAGAAAACCAGTGTTCGCCCTTGATCCCAATCGTGATCGTACTCTTAATCTCGATCCGAGTGGGAAGATTACGATTTGGATTAGGGTTAGGATTAGGACTAAGAAAGCTACCAAAAAAGCCCGCTGCGCGCTTCAACCGTGGTCGCACCTTTAGTATTCTGTAATCCATGAAGCCTGAACGCGCGGATTCCTCCAGTAAGGAAACGGCAGCCAACACGTTGAGCGACAGCTCAACCGCGAAGGGCTGGTCTCCGATTGGGCGTTTCTGCTTTCGTTTGATTGCGTTGGCGCTGCCTTTGTTGGTCATTGTGCTGCTGGAAGGGGTGCTTCGCCTGGCTGGCTATGGCTATCCCACTTCGTTCTTTTTGAAACACCAGCAAGCGGGCACGCCAGTGCTCGTTGAAAACCCCAAATTCGGCTGGAGATTCTTTCCACCCGCAGTCGCGCGCTCGTCCCAGCCCTTGCTTTTCCAGGCTCAGAAGCCCGCCGGCGCGGTCCGCATTTTCTTATTCGGAGAATCCGCGGCGATGGGCGATCCGGAACCGGCTTATGGTTTTGGGCGGCAACTCCAGCGCATCCTCCAGGCTCGGCATCCGCTCAACCCGGTCGAAGTGATCAACGTCGCCATGACGGCGATCAACTCACACGTGATCCGCGAGATCGCCCGGGATTGCGCCGCGCGCCACGGTGACGTTTGGTTGATCTACGCCGGCAATAATGAGGTCGTCGGCCCATTTGGCGCCGGCACGGTGTTCGGCCCGCAGGCTGCAAGCGTGGCCACCGTGCGGGTGGCTCTGGCGGCAAAATCCCTTCGTCTTGTTCAGTTTCTCGCCAACCTGCTCCCAAACTCAAACGCGCCCACTCAATGGGAAGGGATGGAGTTGTTTCTCCACAACCAGGTTCCCTCCCAGGATGCGCGGCTAACGAAAGTGTATGATCGCTTTGCCGCAAACCTGACCGCCATTATCCACCTCGGACAGCATGCCGGGGCGAGAATCATCCTGGCCACGGTCCCGGTGAATCTTAAGGACTGTCCACCGTTTGCCTCCGCCCACCGTCCCAACCTGAGCTCGGTTGACCTGAAGGCGTGGGAAGAACAGTTTGGACGAGGCCGCCAGGCTGAAAGCGAACGCCGCTACGCCGAGGCCCTAGCCGCATACCAAGCCGCGGAGCAACTCGATGCCGAATTCGCTGAGCTTGCCTTTCGCCGCGCGACTTGCGAGCTCGGCCTGGGCCAAACCGATAACGCGAAAAGCGGTTTTTCCCGCGCTCGCGATCTCGACACGCTGCGGTTCCGGGCTGATTCGCGCCTCAACGAGATCATTCACCAGGCCGCTTCAGCAAAGTCGCTCGTGCTGGTGGATGCCGAGCAGGAATTGGCGCTTCACTCTCGCGGGGGCGTGCCCGGAGACGAACAGTTTTACGACCACGTCCATCTCAACTTTGCCGGCAATTATCTCGTGGCAACCCTCTTTGCCGCGCAGGTCGAGAAAGAAGTGTTTCCATCGGCCAGTCCGGCCGGACCGTTCGTGAGCGAGGCCGAAGTCGCACATCAGCTTGCTTTTACCGACTTCGATCGCCGCCGCGTCGGCGAAGAAATGCGTTTGCGGCTGCAACAGCCGCCTTTCTCGGCACAAAGCAACTTTCAAGACCGGGATAAACAGTGGCAGCAGACCCTTTCCGCGCCCCATCCCGCTCCGGCGGACTCGAGTTGGGAATATCGCGCCGCGCTGGCGCTGGCTCCAGGAGACTGGGTCCTGCGGGAAAACTTCGCCCGTTTGCTCGAGGCGATTGGGGACAAAGCGGCGGCTACGGAACAATGGGCTCAGGTTTGCGAAGCGCTGCCTCACGAACCGGAAGGCTATTTCCACCTGGGAAACCTGGCCTTCGACGCCGGGTCTTACGCGGAGGCGGCCGAGCGCTTCCGCACGGCCCTGGAAAGAAAACCCAACTCCGCCGAAGCGCTCAGCGGACTTGGCCTGGTGCTTGCCGCCGAAGGCCTCACCAACGAGGCGCTCGTCCAGTTCCAGGCCGCCCTGAAACTCAACACGCGCTTCAGCGCCGCCCGGGTGAACATGGCGGTTTTGCTTGCCCAGTGCGGCGGACTTTCCGCCGCCATATCTGAATACCAGACAGTACTGCGCACCGATACGAATAACGTGGCCGCGCGTATCAACCTGGCAAGACTCTGGTTCAGCCAGGGCAAGACTAACGAAGCCGTCGCATTGTACCTCGAGGCGCTCGACCGCAAACCAGATAACCCGATCGCGCAATTTGATCTCGGCAACGCCCTGGCTGCCCAGGGCCGGCATGCCGATGCGCTGACGCATTATGCCGCGGCGGTTGACTACCAGCCAAGCTTCGCCGACGCGCGATACAACCTGGCACTCGAGTTGGCGCGGCAGGGAAAAATAATCGAGGCGCTGCCTCAGTTCTCAGAGGCTGTCCGGCTGCGACCCGCTGCTATCGAGGCGCACTTTAATTACGGCGTCGCACTGGCCAAAGCGCAGCGTTACGGCGAGGCCGCTCAGCAATTTGAGGCAACTCTCAAACTGCAGCCCAGCCACCCTTCCGCGCGCGCCCTGCTCGATCGCGCGGTCCAACTCAACTCCAACCACCCACTCTTTCCGTAACCCCGAGGCCTCTCCGAAACCCCAAAAAAGCATCCTGATAGGATTCCCCCTGGAGGTAAGACACTTGCACTTTCGGCGAAAGCAGGTGAAAGATCCGGAATGCAGCCGCACATTCTGTTCGTTGATGATGAAGCCGCGCTTTGCGAAATGCTGGCGCTTTACTTTGGCCATAAAGGATGCGTTGTAACCACCGCAGGCACGATCGAACTCGCGATTAGCCAGTTGCAAGAGCACCCCTTCGACCTCATCATTCTGGATCTCAACCTGGGCGGTCACAATGGCTTGGAAGTGCTCCAGTTTGTCAAAGCCCGGTATCCGAACCTTCCCGTCATCATCTTTACGGGGTTGGACGCTGACGAGAATCTGGTGAAGAAATGTCTGGCGGATCGGGCCGATGGCTTCATGCGCAAGACCGATGGCTTCGAAAAGCTGTTTGCGGAAGTCCGGCGGCATTGCCAGGTTGGCTGACCCGACCTCCGGTGAAACCAATCCAGCCAAACCTTTCTCGAACCCAGTTAGCAAAGAATCCCTGGCTGAGCCAATGCTCCTGGCGTTCAACAAACCTTATGGTGTCATCTCCCGGTTTACGCCCGATGGCTCGGCCAACCGTACCCTGGCCGACTTTGGTTTTCCCAGACAGGTTTACTCGATTGGCCGACTGGACGCCGACTCCGAAGGTTTGCTCCTGCTCAGCGACGAGCCTGCGCTTAACCAAAGACTCTTACTCCCCGGTCAAGCTCACGAGCGGGAGTACTGGGTCCAGGTCGAGCGAACGCCTTCAACGGATCGGCTGCGTCTGCTCCAAGCTGGGTTGCGCCTCAACGGGCGCAAGACCTTGCCCGCCCGAGCCTGGATCCTCGATCCGCAACCCGACCCGCCTCCGCGGGATCCCCCCATCCGCTTTCGCAAGACTGTCCCCACTTGCTGGATCGCGTTGCAGTTGGTTGAGGGCAAGAACCGCCAGGTGCGCCGCATGACGGCGGCGACCGGGCATCCGACACTCCGCCTGATCCGGGCGCGTATCGGCAAGTTCGAACTGGGCCGACTCCCACCTGGGAGCTGGAGCCAGCTCGATGAAGGGCAGCGAAAACTCGTATTGGGATGACTCCTCCCCGGCGCGGTGGATTGGCCGAAGCAGCCGGGAGGGAACGTCCCCGCCCCGGTTGGCCCCTCCAACCCTATAAATCGAGCCGCGCTTTATAATTGCGGCGTAAGAGATTACAAATAAGGTGTAGGTGACATCTGTTAATTTATGAAAAAGCTAGCGATAGGATGCGGGGTTCTGGTCGTCCTGGGGGTTTTTGCCTTGATTGCGGTTGGGATTGCCGACGGCAGTTACAACCACCTGGTTCGGCTTCAGCAGGAGGTCAACAAGCAGTGGGCCCAAGTGCAAAATGTCTATCAGCGCCGCGCCGACCTGGTACCCAATCTCGTCGCCACGGTTTCTGGGGCGGCAAATTTTGAGAAATCGACCCTCACAGAAATCACCGAGGCGCGCGCTTCGGTGGGCCAGGTCAAACTGGATTCCACCAGCGCGCCGACAGACCCGGCCAAATTAGCCGAGTTCGATCGCGCCCAAT
>JANXQE010000455.1 GCA_025356925.1 Limisphaerales bacterium
ACCAATCGCTCGTGTATAGGCGGCATATAAGATGGGCGCTTCGAAGCCGTTCGTATCCAGCGCCTGGATTTCCTGATAGGCTTGCAAGGCGTTCCGGACCTTCCTAATCAATGGCTGCCCGTTCGTCTGGAGCGCCTGCCCCAGCAGCGAGGAAGCTATCGCAAACCGCAAGTCCAGCCGGTACGGCAGCAGCTTCGACGCTTCGCGAAAAGCCGTTTCGACGTTGGTGTTGCTTCCCGCCCCGTTGGTCCCGGCGCCGCTTTTACCATCCTGGCCATTCCAATAATCCTGGATTACGGTTTGCAGAAGCTGGACGACCTTTTCCTGCGATTCGGCGTCGATCACTGCCGCTCGCGGCTCTTCGGCGAACGCGGCACCGGCCCAGAATATCAAAGTGAAAACCAGCAACAGACGCCCGAGCGCGGGCGACGACCTTTTAGCGCGCTGGTGTCGTTGCCGTGCGACCTTTGGATTTGGCGCGTTTTGGCACACCATTACGAGTTATTGTTGGCGCGCGCGGTAAAAGCGGCCAAGAGAGGAGGGCGAGGCCGGATCCTGGAACAGCACCGACCCGGTGACATTGGTGACCAAGCCCAAGGAGCTCCAGGTCCCCAAATCGCTGGAGCGCTGAACCTGAAAGACGCTGCCGGGATTAGTTCGGATGGTGAACTGAAAACGGCCATTGACGACTTGCCCACCGCTTAGTTGGGCTGGACTTCCAACGACGATGGCCACCTGAATGGAATCGGCCGCCGCACCGAGGCTATCAATCGCGCGTGCCAAAAGATTATAGGTGCCGGGCGCTACGTGCGACCAAATGAATCTGTAGGGCGCGGTAAGAGACTCCCCTAGCTTGGTGGAGCCCTGGTAAAACTCGACCTTGGCAACCGTGCCGTTCTGATCGTTAGCGGTGGCCTGCAAGGTAATGTCGCTCGCGGCGGCAAAGACCTGGCCAGCGGCCGGGCTGGTCAGGGCGACAGTCGGCAATGCATTAGAAGCCGTGAAGCTGCCTCGCCGATAGATATTCGCGAAATCGGCGTCCGAGAGCCACAAAGCGGGTGCGCCGGTCGCCGTAGTGCCGTCTGGTCCGATGGGTTGGCTCACCAACGAATAGAGCGAGTTGACCGAAGTATTGGGAGCCGAGTAAATAATCGCCCCATCATCTCCTGTGTAACCGGGCTTGCCAAGCGCCTCGGCGACCGAGAGTTGCCCGATCGTGGAACCTTTGCCGCTAAAAAGGTTAACTGCCGCCAGGCTCGAGAGGCCGTTGGTCTTGTTGACCACCTCAAAGGTGACCAGGTTGTTATCGGCCTTGGCGAGAGAGGGATTGCCAAAACTGAAATCGCCATTCAAGCTGATCAGGGAAGAGATGTTCGTGGTGGCAAGGTCCATCGCATAAATCGTCCAACCTGAGAAGAGGCTGCCGCCGGCAGTGCTGAACTCCGAGTAGGCGTCATAAACCAAAGTGCGGCCATCGCTCGTAAAATCCAGCACATCGGCGTAATTAATGATGTCGGCCTTGTTGCCTTCACTGTCCAGACCGTACAGCTTAACAAACCGGGTGGTCTGCTTAACGAGGTCGAGGAAGCCAATGTAATTCAGGGGGTTTCCCAGGGCGTCCAATGGGACATAGGCAAAAAGGCTGGCATCGGGAGTCATCGCCAATGAATGAACCTCACCAGGGGAGCCACCCACGATGGGCGAAGAGCCATCGGTGTTGACAGCGCCGTAATCGTTATCCGCAGTCACGTAAAAAGCAAAAGCGCCGTCGCCGGAAACGGAAATCCGTTCCGGCGCCAAGTATTTGATAGTCGAGATGAAGGTGCCCGAAGCGCCATCCCCTTTGGCTGACTCACGGCGAAATAAATCATATTGCCCGTTCAAGCCGGCTAACGGCTCCCAACGTAAAAAGAGCGTGGAGTCGGCCGCTTGCACAATGGGAACCGTGGGCGGCGCAGGGGTGCTGGGCGCATCCACGATCTCGACGGCGTCAAATGCTTCACCCGTCTTCAGGGATTGTGGTGAATTAGTGCCGTAAATCTCTTCGGCGGCCGAAATGCAAGCATGCCGACAATCAATGAACTGCGATTCTTTTGCCAAATGCAAGGTCATGGCGCGGTAGAAAATCTTCTCGGCTTGGGGGATACCCAGGGCGCCATCGAGACCAGCGGCCAACAGATAATAGCAATGGTTGATGATGCTGCTATTTTCGTGGACCCCGCCATGGTCCTGATCGGGCCCCAGTTGATAGAATTCGCTCATCTTCGATGGGTAAGGATTGCCCCCAAAAGTCAAACTGCCTGGGTTGGACATACTTCGGATCGCCCCCAAAATGGTATCCTCACCCATCAACCAATCGTTCGTTCCCTTCGTAAAGGCCTCGACATTCTCGCCAAAGATATCCGCGAGCGACTCATTGATCGCGCCGGGCTGATCATGATAGTTAAGGATGCCACCATCCCCAGTGCTGAAAATGACGCCGTGCGTTAACTCGTGGGCACAGACGTCCAATCCGTCCGGTAGCGTATCACCAAAAACCATAATCTTGTAAGCCTGGGTCCAGAACGCATTCCGCCAATTTATCCCGACTCGCACAAAGCCGCTGATCGAGCCCCCTGCGCCGTCCAAGGAATTGCGGTCGTGCCGGGCGAGGTAATAATCATACGTCTGCCCCAACCCGAACGCTGCTCCCACCGCATCCGGGACCCAACCGCTGGTCGCGCTGGAAGAAGTGCTCAGAACCGGGCTGCCCAGGAAATTAGTCGTGGCGCTGGGGTTGTTCGTGGGCGGGGTATTCTCAGAATCCCAGACGAAAATGGCGCCTCGGGTGGTATCGGGATTAGGCGGGGTCGACGTAGTGTCGAACATTTGCTTGGAAGTATCTTCGAGAGTAAAACTCGAGCCCTGTTGCCACAGGTGCAACGCGCGGGTCTTGCCCAACCCATCAAGGCCAGAACCGGTCACGGCGTTTTCGGTAACCAAACTAAAATGGGCCAGAACAGTACCATCTTGGGCGTCGACCACACACGTCCAGGCTTGGGCCAGGCCGGCCACCAAATCAAACTTCCAGGCGAGACGGGCGGGGCGGTCCAAGGGGCCATAAATAACCAACTCGGGCGAGTTGCCTGGGGCCGGCCCGCCCGCCACCAACTTCTGCCTGGCTTTTTCTATAGCCTGCTGCGCGAGAATCGAAGGGGCCGTTCCCACCTGGGGGGTAGGGACAAAAGCGCCCTCCAACAGATCCACACTGCCCGCCGGGGTGAGGTGCACAATCAACTCCGCCGGCCAAACCGGCAGGCCCTTGTACTCCTGCCGAAAACGCAAATGATGGCGGCCGAATTCATCCGTCTGGCGAGTTCGCAGAACCAACTCAGAGTCGGGGTCCGACAACAAAAGCAAGCTCTTGTTGGCACGGAGAAAATCAAGGGCGGTTTCTTTGGTCTGGTCGGAACCCGGAAGGACAGGACCGATAAAGGCGGGTTGGAGGCTGGCGCCCTTGATCTCCGAGGGAGTTCCGTTCGGGCGGAAGGCGACGCTCACAGGAGCCCCCGCCAAAGTGTTTAAGCGCTGAAGGTGAGCCTTACGATGTTGGAGTTGGGAAGCCGCGTGGCTCTGGGCTGTGGCCGCCTGCCGAGCCGAAACCTGCTGGCTCAACCAGGGGCCGATCCCCTGATTGATGGGCTCCAACCAGGGGACTGCTGGAAGATGCGAAACGCCTGAAACCGCGGCGGGCCCCGAGGAAGAGCCCGGCCTAAGCGGGCTGGGCATGGCTCCAGCATGCAGAGCCAACAAAGCGGCTACTAAAAACAGTTCGAATTTCGAAAGCAATCGTGAAGGATTGTTCATGGTTTCTCAAGCTGGTCGCGCGCTGAACATCGTTGAATTGCTCGGTGGTTAACGTCACATGGCGCGGCCATCTGATCATGGAACGCTCAGAGGCAACAAGTTTGGACGGCAGGAGCTTCGATCGAGCTCGCTGGTCTGTCAAGGTGCAACCGCGACGTTCCAATCTTCGAGCAAGCCCTCCTGGCTGGATGTCAGGCGTGCCGCTGAGCAATCCATTCGCTAACTTCAAAACCGACGACCAACGCATGGA